>DASVRN010000167.1:0-12627 GCA_036388595.1 Chloroflexia bacterium | reverse complement strand
GGGCGGGGCTTGGTCCTGCAATTGCAACAAGGAAGCTGTCTACCGGTGGGTGACGAATATGAACCCTGCTACTGTGGCTAGTTTGAGCAGGCCGTTGGACATGGCATATGCTGAGGATTAGGGGTCCCGGTCCTAGTCACTTAGGGCTGCGCACGCGTAAGGTACTCACACCGGGGTATGCGTCACTTAGTAAATGGGGCACCTTACTACTAAAGTGTTAGCCGAAAAATAACACTGACAATAGCCCGTTTGGCACATCAATTAGGCATGGGAGGTCTGCTATAATGAGCAACACATCGGCTGAGAACGTGGGTGGCGCGCAGGAGCACGGCGAGTTAAGCGTGCTGGTTACAGGGGGCGCGGGGTACATCGGCAGCGTGACTGTAGAGATGCTGGCGGACGCCGGGTACCGGGTGGTAGTGTTCGACAACCTCATCAAGGGGCACCAGGGGGCAATCGACCCTCGCGCCACCTTCGTTGACGGGGATATCGCGGACCTGCCACTGCTGGAACGGACGCTCAAGGAGCATCATGTTGACGCGGTGATGCACTTCGCGGCCCACTCGCTTGTGGGCGAGTCGATGGAGAACGCGGTCAAGTACTTTACTAACAACGTCACGGCGAGCGTCACGCTGGTCGAGGCCATGATACGCGCCGGGACCAAGATGCTGGTCTTCTCGTCAAGCGCAGCTACGTATGGCATGCCGCGGAGCAGTCCGATCCAGGAAACGGATCCCACGGCTCCCATCAACCCTTATGGCGAGTCGAAGCTGCTCTTCGAGAAGATGCTGCGCTGGTTCGATGAAGTGCACGGGGTGCGGTTCGTGTCGCTGCGGTATTTCAACGCCGCGGGAGCCTCGGAGAAGTACGGGGAGGTACACGACCCTGAGACGCATATCATACCGATAGTGTTGCAAGTAGCCCTGGGCCAGCGGCCGCAGGTACAAATCTATGGGGGGGACTACGAGACGCCGGATGGCACGGCGGTGCGCGACTACATACACGTAATCGACCTGGCGCAGGCGCACATACTGGCCCTCGAATGGCTGGCAGGAGGGGGCGAGAGCCAGATATTTAACCTGGGGAACGGCTCGGGCTTCTCGGTGCAAGAGGTGATCGAGACGGCCCGCAAGGTAACGGGACACGAGATACCGGCGCAGGTGGGGCCAAGAAGGGCGGGCGACCCCCCGGTGCTGGTGGCGAGTTCGGAGGCTATCATCTCGAAGCTGGGGTGGAAGCCGCGATACGCCGAACTGGAAGATATCATCGGTACGGCGTGGAAGTGGCACCAGAGCCACCCGCTCGGTTACGAGCAGGACGCGTGACGAGTGGTTAGTGGTTAGTGGTTAGTGGTTAGTGGTTAGGGGCGTGTGGTGGAAAATGGCGCGAAGCATCGCGGTTAGCGATACAATCAGTGACGACCAATCCTTTATGACTGGAGCCCACATAGTGGCTAGAGAGCTATCGTTCGCAGATAGATTCGGACGCGACCCGGCGGTGTTGACCCGCTCACCAGGGCGAGTGAACCTGATCGGCGACCATACGGATTACAACCAGGGATACGTGCTGCCGACCGCGATTGACAGGCACACCAAGTTCGCGGCGGCCCCACGCACGGACCGGACGTTGCGCGTCTTCTGCGAGGCCTTCCAGGAGGAAGCCCAGATAGACCTCGACGGGCATATAGGGTTGCTGGGCGAGAGCACGCACTGGGCCAACTACGTGCGTGGGGCCGTCTGGTGGCTGCGCGAGCACGACTACACCTCCGTGGGAGCCGACGTGCTCATCTGGGGCGACCTGCCGGTAGGCGTAGGCATGGCCTCGTCCGCTTCGATGATAATGGGCGTCATGGCTACATTGGCGCAGCTATCTGGGTGGAACGTGCCGAAGGACGAGATGTCCCGCGCCGGGCAGAAGATCGAGACGGAGTTCCTGGGGGCGATCAACGGCATGGTGGACGAAATGGCTATCGCCCACAGCGAGCCGCGCACCGCCCTGCTGATTGACTGCCGCTCATCCGGCATTACCACGGTGCCGTTCAACCCGGCGGCCGCGGGGCTGGCGCTGATAATCGTGAACAGCGGGCTGAGTCGTGACGACAGCAACGCGGTGCTCACCAAGCGGCGGCGGGAGTGCGAAGCAGCGTTGGGCGCGCTCAAGGTCATCAGCTACAACCTGGAATTGCAATCGTTGCGCGATATTACGCCCGATACGCTGCACAGCCACGGCGGCAAGCTTTACCCCACCCTCTACAAGCGCGCCAGGCACGTAATCACCGAGAACGAGCGTGTGTTGCAGACGGTGGTGGCGCTGTCGGTAAATGATTTCCATACGGCGGGCAGACTCATGAACGAGTCGCACGAGAGCCTGAAGAACGACTACGAGGTAAGCAACCTCTTCATGGACCGGCTGGTGGAATTGGCGCACGAGACCGAGGGCGTGGTGGGTGCCCGCATGTTCGGGCAGGGCTTCGGCGGCTGCACGGTGAACCTGGTGCAGAGCACGGCCATTCGCGCCTTCGACCGCAACGTGGTGCGCCGCTACACCGAGGAAACGTCCCTCAAGGCCGAGACCTACGTGGTGCGCCCAGCGGGGGGGCTTGAGGTGGACGTTCTATAGGACGGAAACGCCAAGACGCAAAGACGCCAAGGACCACGCCAAGTAGATAAGGGTTTGGCGAATACAAGAAGGACCAGAGTACAACATCATGTACCCTGGTCCTTTTGCCTTAAACAGTATTCCTCTCTGCGCGTCCTTGGCGTCTTTGCGTCTCGGCGTTTAGAACATAAAAAGCTATTCCGTGTGCTGCCGCGTGCGGATGATGAGCTTGATAGGGGTGCCCTCGAAGCCGAACGCGCCGCGTACCTGGTTCTCCAGGTAGCGCTTGTAGGAGAAGTGGACCGCGTCGGCGTCGTTGGTGAAGAAGACGAAGGTGGGCGGCCGGATGTCGGCCTGGGTGGCGTAGTAGAACTTGACCCACTTGCCAGGCTTGGATGGGGGCGGGTGGGCCTCTACTGCCTCTTTCACCAGCTTATTCAGTTGCCCGGTGCCGATGCGCTTGGTGCGCTCGTGAGCTACCTTGAGGGCCATAGGCAGCACCTTGGTGACGCGCTGGCCGAACTTGGCCGAGATGAAGACGAACGGCACGTAGGGCATGAAGTTTAGCTCTTGCCGCAGGTGAGCCGTGTACTCGTAGATCGTGTTGGAGTCCTTCTCCACCAGGTCCCACTTGTTCACGACCAGGATCATGCCCTTCGTCTCTTCGAGCACGTAGCCCGCGATATGGGTGTCCTGGGCGGTGATGCCCTCGGTGGCGTCTATCACCAACAGGGTCACATCGGCGCGCTGTATGGCCCGAAGGGTGCGGATGACCGAATATCGTTCGATGCCAGGCTCGATGCGGCCCCGGCGGCGGATGCCCGCGGTGTCTATGAGGGTGACTTCGTAGGTCTTGCCGTCCTCGCCTTCTTCGGTGTACTCGAATGTGGTGTCAATGGCGTCGCGGGTGGTGCCCGGCTGGTCGGAGACGATTACGCGCTCGTGTCCCAGGATGGCGTTGAGCAGGCGGGACTTGCCGACGTTGGGCCGCCCCACGATGGCAACACGGATAACCTCATCATCGTCCTCGGTAGGCTGTTCCTGCGGGGGGAACGCCTCTACCACCTTGTCCAGCAGGTCGCCGGTGTTGATGGAGTGCTTGGAGGACATCGGTATGGGGTCGCCCAGGCCAAGCTCGTAGAACTCGACTGAGTTCAGGCGGCGCTCCTCGGAGTCGGCTTTGTTGGCGGCGAGCACGACGGGCTTGTGGGAGGTGCGCAGGACCTCGGAGATCTCGCTGTCGGTGGCGGTGAGGCCGGTCTTGGCGTCTACCATGAAGATGATGACGTCGGCTTCCTCTATCGCGGCCTCGGCCTGCTCGCGGGTACGGGTCAGGATGTCTTCCTCGGTAATCTCGCCCTGCGGCCCGGTGCCCGGCTCGGCCACGTCACCCATGACCATGCCGCCGGTGTCAATCACGGTGAACTCGACCCCGTTCCACTCGGTGACGCCGTAGATGCGGTCGCGGGTGGTGCCGGGCTGGTCCTCGACGATGGCGACCTGCTCGCCTATAAGCCTGTTGAAGAAAGATGACTTGCCGACGTTGGGCCGTCCGACAATAGCCACTACCGGTCTTGGCATTTGGGTGAGGCTCCTGAAAATTGCTGGCTAGATGCCGCTCATGCTGTAAATATCCGCGCATGAAATAAAGTTGCTATCCGCTCATTGTAGCACAATTGCCGGTACAGGGGCAAGAAACGAGACGAGTTGAGACGGAAACGCAAAGACGCAAAGGACGCAAAGAACGCGCAGAGATCATGAATTGTTGTATTCAGATATTAGGGAGCAACGTGCGACATCACGCACCCTGGTCCTCTTTGTACCAACTAAACCCTCATCTTCTTTGCGCGTTCTTTGCGTCTTTGCGTCTTTGCGTTTCCGTCTCTTTCTTTAGCCCGTTAGGTTCCAAAAGGGGGAGGTCAGGCCGAGGGAGGCGAATATGGCGTGGGCTTCGTCCATGCTGTAGCGCCGCCAAGTGGGGTCGCGGCGGTCGGGGCCGTACCACTGTTGGGCCAGGGACCAGCCTTGTTCTAGTGTGAGGGTGGCACCGTGGGGCTGGTTCCACTGCTGGCACCAGTTGTCTACGTGCTCTTCCGACCGGAAAAGCAGCATCGTTTTTCAAGTGTAGACGAGGTTGTCCCACCAGCGGCGGGCGGGGATGGCGAAGTGGATAATGCCTTCGGCGGGTAGGAGGTTGCCGCTGCCAATATCCAGTTGCATCCGCTCGCCGCAGTCGCCGCAGGCGGTGGTGATTTGGGCGTCCTGGTGGAGCATGGCGGGGATGCCCATGCCGTCCCAAATGCAGTTGCCCCAGTAGGCTACGCCGCCCGATTCGACCTGAAAGGCGGTGGGCACGGCTGAGAAGGGGCCGGCCATGAGGACTTCGCCACTGCCCCGTTGAAGGTAGAGCATGTGGGCGTCTGCGAGCCGCTGGATTGATTCTCTGGCGGCCTCGTGGGGCGTGCCAAGAGTGGAAGCGACCTCATGGGATAGTGGCGACCTGCCGGTGCGCATGAGGGTATCGAAGATGACGCGGCGGACTTCCTTGTCGTGGTCAGTTAGTTCCGTGTTGCCAGACATGTTAGCGCTCCACAGTACTGATCTTTCGGCTGGCTTTGATGCTGGCAGTGGCGACAGCAATTACATTGATACATCCTTACGGCACTTCTAGCAAGGTGTATTCGTTGGCCGATACGAGGGTCGAGGGAAGCGCGGCCACTTTCTGGCTGAAAAGGGCCTTGTCGCGGGTGGACTTGAGGTTGAGTTCGGCGTCTTCGATTATGGCGCGGGTGTGCAGGCGCAGCACTTCCAGGTGGGCGGGGAGCGTGTCCTCGGCGGCGATCTCCTCTATCACGTCGAGCAGCTTTATGGGGATGGTGGCGTCGGTGGTGCCGAAGCGGCGCACCTGGTCGAAGGCTTGCGCGGCCAGCTTCTCGAAGGTCGGCTCGTTCAAGATGGCGCGCACCTTGCCGTCCACCCCGTAGCGCACCTGCTCCGGCAGCTCGCGGGCGGCCACCAGTCGCAGCACGCTGGATATCTGGTTGAGGCTCATCACGGCGGTGTTGGGGTCGTTGATGGCCGGGGAGAGGGCTTTGATGGCGATATCGGCCAGCATGAGCACCCCATACTGTGGGTCCTGGTAGAGGGTGCGGTGCGCGCCCAGGAGGAAGCTCTTTTGCACCTGGGCGAGGATGGCGCGGGTCACCCTGGAGGTAGGCCCGACACGTGCCAGGCGCTCGCCCTGCACCACGTACATACCTACGGCCTTGGTGTACTCGATGAAGAGGTCGTGGCGCTGCATGAGGGCCAGGATGGAGTCGGTGTCGATGGCCTGGATGTAGCCTACTTTAGAGCTGCATATGTCTGCCTGCGGGCCTATCAAGCGATAGAGGTCCTCGTCCTCTATGTGGTGCACCGCACTCGATGCGCGCGCATGGAAGATGCTTTCGATGCTCTTACGGGTGCCCGCCCCCACGCGGTGGATGATGTGATAGGCCTGGATGGTCTCGGAGACGTGGTGGATGTAGAAGATGAACAGGCCCAGGTCGGCGGTCGCGAGCAGCAGGGCGAAATTCACCGATATGGAGGGCACGAAGGAGTTTTCTTCCAGGCGGATGGTGCGAAGCACAAGCTGGCAGTAGACGAAGGTGCCCAGCAGAGTGCCGAGCACCGTCTGGTTCACGTTGTCGTCCATGAAGTTGTGGAGCGTGCGCGAGCCGTACTGCGAGGAGGCAAACGAGAAGACGACAATAGTAAAGGAAAAGGCCACGGAAGCCACGGTGAGCATGGAAGTGGAAATGGTGGAGAGCGTGTCACGTGCCGCCTCCGGCCCGGCCTGGAACAACAGGGGGAGACTGGCGACCTCTTCACGCACCGAGTGGTCGAGCCACACCATGATGAAGGCCAGGGCCACACACCCCACCACTACGGTAGACGGCAGAAACCATAAGCTGCCCTGGATGGCGTTCCAGAAGTTTTTCAGGCGGGCTACCATGCGTGGTGCTTCTCCTCTGCTGTTGAAGATGCTGAGGCAAGAGACGTGCCTTTGGTAGTGGTTCGTGGTTAGTGGTTAGTGGTTAGAAGCTATCTCAAAAACAACACTGTCGAACATCCGCACCAAAGCCCCGCCTTTGCCATTTCGAACCCTTCGGCTAAGCTCAGGGTAAACTCCGTGAGAAATCTCGTCCTACACCGCGATGGCTCCTCTTTCTTACGGTACCCTGTGGCTGAAAGAAAAGGGTTACCATGTGCTGAGGGACGAGATTTCTCACTGCGTTCGAAATGACAAGGGTGGGGCCATGTGCCCCTCTTCCACTGTGTCATTTTACTGTCATTTTTTTTGAGATGAGTTCTCGTGGTTAGTGGTTGGGGCGCGGATGATGGGGGACGGCAATGACGCTATCTCTCTTGTCGCTCGTTACTGTTGTGGGACAAGTGAAAGGTGCTGGTTGGGCCGGGCAACCGTTGCTCTTTCCGCTCGTTAGGGTTACAGGTAGCTGGAAAAATATACAAATACCAGTTGAGTGGGGAGGATGGAAGTGATGGCTAGCAGGACTGTGTCTCGATCTTTGGCAGCGCTTTTGGGGTTGGCTATTTTGTTGGCTGGGTTTGCCTCGGTGGCGGCTTCGTCAGCGGGGCTGAGTGCGCAGCCGAGGGTGCTGAATCCGAGGGAGATAGTAACCCGCACGATGATGACCTTCGCCACGAACGTGAGCGCCAGCTCCGCAAGAACGGCCACCCTGGTAGGCGCTGGTGGCGATTGGGTTGCTTACACTCTTTCATATTATGCTTGCGGGCACTGCGGCTTTGTCCCGACCCGCATCGGCTTGCGCAACGACTACGACCGGACCGACAAGGTGATCCAGGGCGCGGTTGATAGTACGCAAGGCGACCCGGTGAGCATAGACCAAGTGCAATTCGTCATGCCCTACCTGGTATGGAGGCAACCCGCCAGGCCCGCACCGGGTGAGGCCGCTAACTTCACCAAGGGTGACTTCGACTGCACGCTCTGTTACTACAACGTTACCACGGGGCAGGGCGGCCAGCTCGTTGACCTTGCGGGCCTGGGTATGCAGACGGCGTCACTACTCACAGCAAGCCCACTGGCTCTCGACCGGCAGGGGAGCGGGCGCGTTCTCATGTGGGTGCACGCCGACCTCCCTGGCGGCGGCAAAGCGCCAGGACAAATATGGATAGTGGACATCAAATCGGGCGAGAAGAGCGCTCTACTTAGCGGCGAACAGCAGGCGGCTATCTCCGAGATGGCCTTTAGCGGAGACCTGGCAGCGTGGCTCCAGGATGCAACGGAGAGCGGCCAGGATATCTTCGTCTACAAGCAGGGTGATGGCGCACCCAGGAAGGTGAGCAGTCCCGGCAAGCTTACCCTCCTCAAGACGAACGGCACGTCACTCTTTGCCTGGAAGCATGATGAGGCGAAGGAGTTTGCGAGCGGCGGGGTGGTAGTACAAATCGACCCAGGCACCGAGGTGACCAAGCCTATCCTCAACACGACCTCCAGCTATGACGTTTACGGCACGCGCCTGGCAGGGTTTCATGAGGAGCAACCGGGGCTCCGGGACCTGACCACCGGGGCCATCATCTCCGGCGAGCCTGTCATACCCTACGATTTTGACGCGGCGAATTTTAAGATGGTCCCCTGGCTCGACCACGACCAGTTTACCTTCAGTGCCCTCACAACTGACATCCACGGCACCATTCTCGCGCACAGTATCGGCCAAGCGTGGCTGCTTCCGCCCAACAGCGTGTTCCAGAGCGTGTTGTTTGCAAGAGACCGGCCTGGAGTGCGCGGTGACACAGCGCGAGCCTGGTTGTGGGGCATGCGCGGGCATTATTACGGCTGGGAGCGGTACGATGAGGCCCCCGGTGGCAGGCGACTGGTACAGTACTTCGACAAGACCCGTATGGAGATCAATAATCCCAATTCCGATGAGAACGCCCCCTATTATGTAACAAATGGCCTGCTTGCTGTTGAAATGATTGGGGGCCAAATATCGCTGGGAGACCAGACGCAGATCACGGCCACCGTGCCCAGCACTATCCCTGTGGCGGGCGACCCGCGCAAAGACAACCCATTGACGCCCGGCTACTCAGCCCTTCGCGGAGTAGCCAGCCTCCACGGCGAGAACCAGGCCCAGAGAAGAATAGGTCTGTACGTGGTTGAGGCTATCGATATCAATGGCTTCATCAGCCTCGAACGGGACAACTCGCGACTTTCAAAGTACGTCGCATATGTGCCTGAGACGGGCCACAATATACCGGACGTCTTCATGAGCTACTTGCAGGACCTGAAAGGCGCCTACGGTTATGACTGGACCTACGCGTTTGGATACCCGATCACGGAGGCGTACTGGACCAGGATGAAGGTCCAGTACATGGAATACCCGGTGATGATACAGGCATACCAGCGGCGCGTGCTGACCTACATACCGGGGTTCGCGAAGCCCTGGGATGTGCAGCCAGGTAACGTCGGCCAGCATTACTTCGAGTGGCGCTACACGCAGAACAGTGCTGTGGCCCCTTGATAAGGGTCGAGTGAAGGAGGCAAAGCCGGATAGGAGAACCAGGATACACTTTGTCATTCCGAACGCAGTGAAGAATCTCGTCCCTCTCTTGGGTGTTGCGCCTTTCTTACGTGAAACATTGACACGTAGAAGAGGCCACCTGAGTGATAGGGGCGAGATTCTTCACTGCGTTCAGTACCGCGCTAACGAAGAAATGTCAGCCAATGGGGCTACATGCGTGTGAGAAGCCACATGCAGCCACGTGTGGTGCCATGCGACGCCCCGCGATTGAAATCGGGGGCTACACTCTGCAAAGTCCCACAAGGGGACTCCTCTACCCTCCTACCCTTTCCAGCCTCCTACTCTCTCTACTCTCTCAAGAGTGACTCTCCTGCACATAGCCAGTCCCGCAGGGACTTCGCAACGTGTAGCCCCCGATTTCAATCGCGGGGCGTCGCCTGGCACCACACGTGGCTTCCCGCACGCATGTAGCCCCATTGGCTGACACTCCTTCCTTGGCATGGTATTCACAATGACAAAGTTCTGTATCCGCCTTCCAGTGCTTATGCGAGTAGGTCTAAGGTAGGTTGCCCATGCGGTCGGGCGGCTGCTATAATTGCCGGGAACATCAGGGCGAGCACTCTACAATATAGATAGATGGATAATTCAGCATGGCTACTTCGGTATTGACCGTCTACGGTCTGTCAAAATCGTATAACATATACCCCATATTCGAGGACGTGAGCTTTACCCTGAACGCGGGAGAGCGGGTAGCGCTCGTGGGGCCGAACGGGGTGGGGAAGTCTACCCTGCTGAAGGTCATCGCGGGGCACGAGAAGCCCAGCACCGGGGCGGTAGTCAAGGCGAAGGGGGTAAAGCTGGTCTACCTGCCCCAGGAGGCGGCTTCGTCCTTCGCGTCGGAGGCCGACCTGTCGTTCGCGCCGGACGAGACGCTGTACAACTCGATGATGGATGCCAGCGGACCGGTTCGCGCCATGCAGGAGCAGTTGCGGGAGCTTGAGTCCCGCATGTCGGGCACCTCGGGCGGCGACTGGGATGCGCTCATGGCCGAGTACGAGCAGGTGACGCACAGATTCGAGATGGCGGGCGGCTACGACCTGGAACACCGCATCGAGGAGGTGTTGCAGGGCCTGGGCTTCAAGCCGGGGCAGTATACGCAACCCCTCAACACGATGAGCGGCGGGCAGCGGACCCGTGCGGCACTGGCTCGCGCCCTCTTGTCCAACCCCGACGTGCTGCTGCTGGACGAGCCTACCAACCACCTAGACATCGCGGCCATAGAGTGGCTTGAGAACTTCCTGCTGAATTGGAAGGGCACGCTGCTGGCGATTGCGCACGACCGGCGCTTCCTCAACAAGGTGACCAACCGCACGCTCGATATGGAGTTCACCAAGCACGAGCAGGGGCTGTTCCGGTCCAAGAGCGGGACGGCGCGTGAGGCGTGGGAGATGGAAGCGTTCAGCCGCTTGCAGGACTATCCCGCGCCCTACGACAAGTACCTGGAGTTGAAGGCCGAGCGGTACGAGCTGCTCATGGCGCAGTACGAGGCGCAGCAGGAGGTCATTAAGAAGACGGAGGAGTTCATCCGCCGTTACAAGAACAGCCAGAAGACCCGCCAAGCGATGGGACGCCAGAAGCGACTTTTCCGCATGGAGAAGCTGGAGCGGCCCACCGAGAAGGGGCAATTGAGGCTCTCCTTGCGGGCGCACGTGCGGTCCGGGCGGAGCGTGTTCGAGGCCGAGGACCTGGAGATTGGCTACCCGCCACGCCACGGGAAGGGTGAGCCAATCGTCATAGCGCACTGTCCCGACCTGGAGATAGAGCGGGGCGAGCGGGTGGCGCTCATCGGCCCCAACGGCGCGGGCAAGACTACCCTGCTGAAGACGATCATGGGAGCGTTGCAGCCGTTGCGCGGGCACCTCGAGCTGGGGCATAACGTCCGCTTCGGCTACTATTCTCAGACGCACGAGGGGCTGAACGGGTCGAACACGGTCATGGACGAAGTGCGCTCGGTGCGCAACATGACCGAGCAGCACGCGCGGGAAGTGCTGGCCCTGATGCTATTCGCGGGGGACAACCTGGAAAAGAAGGTGGCGGACCTGAGCGGCGGAGAGCGCAGCCGGGTGGCCCTCACCAAGCTCATGCTGACCGACGCCAACTTCCTCATACTGGACGAGCCGACCAACCATCTCGACCTAGACGCTCAGGAAGCCCTCACCGACGTGCTGGGCGGCTACGACGGCACGATACTGTTCGTGTCGCACGACCGCGCCTTCATAGACGACCTGGCGACCCAGGTGTGGCTGCTGGATGTGGGCACGATGTCGAGCTACGACGGCAACTACTCGGAGTTCGCGGCGGAGAAGGCCCGGCGAGAAGAGCTTGGTATCCTAGCGGCGCAGCCTGCGAGCAACGGCAACAAGCAGGCTGTCTCAAACAACGGCGCACCCCAACCCCAGGCAAAGGACACCCGCGAGGGGAGCAAGACGGTGCAGCGCCAGGAGCGGGCGCAGGAACGAGAGCGGTCGAAGCTACAGAAGCGCAAGCAGGCAGCCGAGGCCCGTATATCAGAGCTTGAAGAGACCCTCAACAAGGTGTCGGACGACCTCACCGCCGCCACCGAGAAGCGCGACCTGGAAGCCATAGTGAAGCTAGGCACCCGCTACACCGAGCTTGAGGAAGCGCTGGAAGCAGCATATGCCGAGTGGCAGCGTGTGGAGCAAGAAACAGCGGTATGATTTTGGATTTTAGATTTTGGATTTTGGATTGAAGTCCTGAATCCTAATCTAAAATCCAAAATCTAAAATCCAAAATGGAAAAGTTTCTCATTGGGCTGACCGGCAATATAGCTTGTGGAAAAAGCACCGTCGTGCGGCGGCTGCGGGAGTTAGGGGCGCATGCGATTGACGCGGACGCGCTTATACACGTTATACTGAGGCGGGGAGGGGCGGCGTTCGAGCCGGTGGTCCGGGAGTTTGGCGAGGGCATACTGGGCGATGACGGGGGGATAGACCGGAGGGCACTGGGCAGGATCGTCTTCTCGGACCCGGCGAGGCTCAAGCGGTTGGAGGAGATAGAGCACCCTATTGTGCGGCACATGATCGAGGAGGAGATACGCACGGCAGAAGAGCGGGTGGTGCTCGTGGACGCGATCAAGTTGTTCGAGTCGGGGTGGGCCGCGCGGTCCGATACGGTATGGGTGGTGACGTGTACCAGGGAGCAGCAGATAGAGCGGCTGATGCGCACCAGGGGCTACCCACGGGACGAGGCAATCATGCGGATCGACGCACAGTCGCCCCAGGAGGAGAAGATAGCGCGGGCGGACGTGGTGATAGACAACTCCGGGCCGTTGCAGGAGACGTACAGGCAGGTGGATGCGGCCTGGGAACGGCTGAATGAGAGGTTGGGCACGCGGGGTGAATAGGCATAAGGTTGGAGGAATGCGATTAGAGGCACAGTAGGTCGTGTGCCAACAAGCGATTATGCA
>DASVRN010000166.1:0-3775 GCA_036388595.1 Chloroflexia bacterium | reverse complement strand
GATTCTTCGCTACGCTCAGAATGACAAGGACCACCTTGGGTAATGAAATTGTAGCCTGTTAGATTACCCCGAATCGGATAAGCTAGGGCAGGCTCACGTCGCCCATGTGCTGCAATTCCAGGTAGAGCGACGCGGTCCACGTCATACGGGGTGCTCCCAGGGGCTGGCCGGTGTAAGGGTGGAAATATTCACAGAAGGCGGTGTTATTTTCTTCGCCAGGGGCTGTCGCGCTTACATCAGGCTTCATGGGAACCAGCGGCCAACTCATGGCAGCTATGGCGCTGTCCCACAGCCAACCGTGGCGGTACTGGCGGCGCGACGGCGTGGTAAACTCCTCCCCTACGCTGTTGACCTCCATCAGTTGCATCGCCGCATGACGTACTTCGCCCGCGTCCTCCTCCTGCTCAATCATGGTGAGGGTACTCCGCCTCAGGACCTCCGCCAGCCGTGCGTCATGCCCGCCACGCTCGCGCAGACCCCGGATTACCAGCCAGTTGGTCACCGGCCAGGAGGGGCCGGACCAGTAGCGCACGGGGTCGAAGGCAGGGCTGTCCGCGGGCGTGGAGGGGATAGGTACAGGCGTCCCGAACGGAGCAGGGGCGGTGAGGCGTTCCACCAGCCGGGCGGCTTGCTCCTCGGAAGCGATACCGGAGAGTAGCGGCATGAAGCCTGAGACGGTGGGCGTCGGCAATAAACTCCCCTCGCGCATAGCGAAGCTGTAGAAGAAACCGTCCGCAGGGTGCCACAGCTTGCGCCGTATCGCCCCCGACACCCGCTCGTATAGCTCCCGCGACTCGTCGGCGCCGGCGATGAGTTCCCCCCTGTCTGCCTGCTCACCGTTGCCGCCGGGCAGTAAATCAGCCATGTCGGTTTGCAGCCTGGCGTGTGCTAGGAGCGATGCCGCCAACAGGCTGTTGAAGAGCACGTCGTGCAGGAGGAAGGGGCTTGACTCTATTATGTCATGCTGGTGGTAGTCTAACCGCTTAAAGAGGGCCAACAGGCCAAAGTAGGCATAGTAGTCCCTGTCGGTGGGGCGCTGCTCCCCAGGGACGTGGATGGTGTCGGCGCGGCCAAAGAGGTTGACTGGCAGGTCGCTCGCCTCTACGTAGCGGCGCGTGGCTTCCACCAGGGGGTCGAAAGCGGGGGAGTTGTCGGTGCCGGTCTCCCACGGGTGGAGGCAGAGGGCCAGCCCCTCGGCAAAGGGGTCGCGCTCGGAGAGCAGCCACCCGTGGTACCGCTTCAACCCGCGGCTGAACGCCAGGAAGTCGGCCAGGTGGGCGCGGCGCTCGGCCTCCGTGAACTTGAGGAAGATGTCGCGGACGCACAACCCCACAATCGGCGGCTGGGTAATGCCGGAGGTGCGCAGCCGCGTCGGCCCTGAAACATCCCGCGTCACACCCCAATCGTCCGCATCGGGACGATAACCATCCCCGTCCTCACCACTCGCCCCTGTCACAAACCGTATCTGCGGCAACATCCCGCTCGCCCACTGGCACCCAAAAATCGAGTGCATCTCATTGAGCGCACGCCGCTTGCCATAAGCCAGGCCATTCAAAGGTTTAGCTCCGCGACGATGGACGATGGACGATGGCGGCTCTATTGGCTGCGACCAGCCCAACAGCAGGACACGAGCACCCTGCCCCACCCTGTCATCCTGAGTGCAGCGAAGGATCTCAAGAAGGTGAAGAGGGATGTTGTTGAACGTCATAGACGCTGGTGCTGAAGGTTCAGCGTAGCGGTAGAAGTAACATCTGAGATCCTTCGCTACGCTCAGGATGACAGGGGGTGTTTGGTCCTGAAACAAGGAGCAGGAGAGCTACTGAGCTACCGACCACGCCATGATGCATCGTGCCCCTACACACCCCAAACCCTCATCCTCTTTGCGCGTCCTTTGCGCTCTTTGCGCCTTTGCGTTTTCGTCTCCTGCCGTCGTCTATCGTCCATCGTCCATCGTCCATCGTCCATCGTCCATCGTCCATCGTCCATCGTCTATTGTCCCCCTACCCTGCCGGGATGAACCTGTAGCCTATGCTCCACTCGGTCTGGATGTAGCGGGGGCGTTCGGCGTCGTCGCCCAGCTTGCTGCGGAGGCGGCGCACGAAGACCTTGAGGTAGTGGTCCTCCCCTACGTACTCAGGCCCCCACACCCGCTCCAGCAGGTGCCTGTGGGTCAGCACCTCCCCGGCGTGGCGCACAAGCTCCTCCAGCAGGCGGTACTCGGTCGAGGTGAGGGCCAGCACCTTGTCTCTGAGGCATACTTCCCGCGTGGCGTAATTCAGCGACAGGTCGCCTATCTGCACGTGTTGCGCGTTGGCCGGGGCGGCCTCCGGTTGCTCAGACTGTCCTATCACCCCGGTGATAGTGGCCCTCCGCACGAGGGCGCGCAGGCGGGCCAGCAGTTCCATGTGGTCGAACGGCTTGGTCAGGTAGTCGTCGGCCCCCAGTTCGAGCGCCTTCACCTTGTCCATCGTAGCCCCCCGCGCGGTTAGCATCACGATAGGCACCTGGGACGTTTCCCTTATGCTCTTGAGCACCTCGAAGCCGTCGGGCGCGGGGATGCCTATGTCCAGCACTACCAGGCTGGGTCGCTCCGCCTGAATCAGGCGGAGCGCTTCTGTCCCATCCTCGGCAACCAGCACCTGGCTGTCGGGCCAGTTCATGCGCACGCCGTACGACACCAGCTCGGCCACGTCCTGCTCGTCTTCAACTATCAATACAGTGATTGGCATCTAGCAATCCTCTCTGTTTGCTGCTGATATCTCGGATACCTCTGCTTCCTCTTCTTCCGGTTGGGGCAGGCTGATAAAGAAGGTAGTGCCCTCGCCCGGCGTGCTTTCGACCCACAGCCTGCCGCCGTGCAACTCCACGACGGTGCGGGCTATCGTGAGGCCCAGCCCCAACCCCCTGCCCCGCCTCGCGGAGGGGGCCTTGTAGAAACGCTCAAAGATCGCTTCGTGTAGCTCCAGCGCAATGCCGGGGCCGTTGTCCTGTATGACCAGCAACATCTCGGCGGGCGTGACGCGGCACGAGACTACGATTTCGGTACCCGCCGGGGTGTGCATGTGGGCGTTGTCTAGCAGGTTGGTGAGCGCCTGCCCTAGCAGCTTGCCGTTACCCAGGTAAGGCAGCGGCCCCGGCAGGTCAACATAGAGTTGCTGGTTCTTGCCCTGTACCAGGGGCCGCAACAGCATGACCGCATCTCCGACCATATCACAAAGGTCAATATGCTCTTTCTCGAACCCATGCCCATCCCGGGCGATTTCGTTGTGGGCCAGCAGGTCGTTCACCAGCAGCCCCAGGCGCTCGGCTCCCCGCTTGGCGTTGTTCAGCAGCGACATTTCATTGGCCGACAGCTTACTATCGACGTTCATCGCCAGCAACCCCAGCCCGGCGCGTATGGAGGTGAGGGGCGTGCGCAAATCGTGAGAAATGCGGGCGAGAAGCTCCTCTTGCGCCTCCAGCGCCGTCTCTACCTTCTCGTACAGGAGAGCGTTGTCGAGGGCCACCGCGCACCTGCGGGCAAACTCCTCTACCAGTTGGACGTCCTCGTCACCGTAGCTACGACTACCGTCAAGCGCCGCCAGAGAGAGACTTCCCAGCGAGGTGCCGCCCGAAGTAAGCGGCGCTATAATTATAGACTTGATGTGCAAGGCTTGCAGCTTCGCGTAATGAGCGGGTGTGTAGGCGAAGGTTTGCAAGGCCCCATTTTCCATGTCCGTGAACAGCTCAACTTTGCCCCGGTTCAACACCTCGGCCACTACGGGCGACCAGGCTA
>DASVRN010000165.1:0-6934 GCA_036388595.1 Chloroflexia bacterium | reverse complement strand
GCCGGTGACCACCGCCCGAATATGACCTGGGGCATCATCTTGGGTGGCGTGCTTCTCCTGTTCATCCTGACGGCGGTGCTTTACCTGGGCATCGGCAACACCTACTCCAGCTCGCCCTTTACGCAGTACCCACTCAAATAGCGAGGCTACCGTATGGCATTCGTACGCACCATAACGTTCACGGTCCCAGCCGAGCGCACGCAGGAACTCGAGCCAGGCCACAACCTCTACCTGGCCTCCGTGCATGGCATTAAGATCGCCGCCCAGAATACACCGGGCTTCCATCGCGGGGGCGTCTGGATGCAGCGCTTGCCTGACGGCGCGATCAGGGTGCTCATGTACTCGCAGTGGTACGAGCTTGATAACATCGAGAACTACACCAGCATACCTATGGTGCGCGACTTCGAGCGCGATGTCAGCACCTATTTGAGCACTCCGGTGGTTGACATCTACGAGGTAATGGGCTGACGGCTCGTGGAAGTGCTTTCTCATCGTCCACGCTGCTAGAAGGGAATTGAATGGACTCACAGGCTAGCGCGATTCTACGCTGGCGAAAGCCCGTATATGTCGTGCTTGGTATACTGGGGCTGGCGATGTTTATTATGTCGCTCGTCCAGGTTTGGGTGCTCCTCACCGTTGAGGACCCGGACGGCTTTGGGGCAGTAGACTCGAACGCGGCCGGTATGCCGGCCAGCGACCAGCGTGGCGCGTATCTCAGGCTCTTACCCGGCCACGACACGGGCTACGTTACCGACCTGGTGAAGCTACTTACCACTACCACGGCGGGGGTAATAGATCCCACCGTGGGCGCGCACGTCAAGCCGGGCGATCTCGACTCGGTGCTCTTGCAGTCCGCGAACATCAGCACGGAAGTCACGGACTACAGGCTCTACATCATCGCGGACCCGGAGGAATACCCGATGGACTACGTGCGCGAGCCTGGGGGCAAGTCCCTCCTCATCAGGCCGGAGAGCGGAATCTGGAAGCCGGGGGCCTACCAGGTGGATGTGCCGAGCGAAGGCATGTTCGGCGGCCGCGACTACTACCAGTTCTACATCGACCCCACGGAATAGCAATCTAAATGGCAGCAGTTAAGCGCTAAGTAGAAAAGGTTGGCGAAGACATGGCATCGATAACGGCACAACAAACGATAACCGGCAGCCGTCCGGCACCCCCCGCCGAGGACGAGGCTCAGACGCAGCAGGACTACGACCACGGCCTAGCCCGTTTCTTCTACGCGGCGGCGGCGGCCCTCATCCTGAGCGCGATCCAGGGTGTAGTCCAGCGCCTGCCGGGCATATCAGACTGGCTGCGGGACGCGGACTACGGCGGGCATATGGTGACGAACCTCGCACAGACGCATATTACAATCGTGGGTGCGGGCACCATCAGCATGACAGGGCTGATCTACTACGTGCTCCCGAGAGTGTGTCGCAGGCCCCTCTACAGCCAGGCGTTGACCAATCTCTCGTTCTGGGCGACTCTTTTCGGCGTGTTCGGATTCTACCTCGCCATGCTGTGCGTCGGCACTTACGAAGGCATGATGGTGCATGCGGGGTGGCCCTACGACGCCGCGCGGGAGTGGATGGGCGCCCTCCACAAGGCACCTATGGCGATGACGGCAGCCGTTATGGGCCTCGGCTACTGGACCTTCGTTACCAACGTCTATGTGACGGTGGGCAGAGCCTCAGGGGAGCGCAAAGTGAATCCGGCGACGGGCGCGACCGACTCGGAGTTCCTGCTTGCCAAGTTCTTCGCGGTAGCGGCCACGGGCCTGCTTTTCGGCACGGTGCAGGGTGTTTACCAGGTCTTACCCTGGTCGCTCGACTGGCTCAGGAGCACGGGTGCCGCGGGCCACATGATCGACCCGATGGCCCACGCCCACATGAACCTGGTGGGCGGCGTGAGCGTCGCTATCATGGGGCTGCTCTACTACTTTCTGCCACGCATGCTTGGGCGGCCCATATACAGTCTCGCGCTGGGCAAGTTCAGCTTCTGGTGCATCGTAATCGGCGTCTTCGGCTTTTACTTCTCCGCTGTCGGCCTGGGCTGGATCGAAGGCGAAATGGTGCTTGGCGGCCTGACCGACGTAGAGGCGAAAGAAGCTATGGGCTTCATACACCCCCTACTTCTTTCCACAACCGCCACTATAATGGGCCTCGGCTTCTGGACGTTCATCACCAATGTGCTGCTTACGCTGCGCGGCAAACCGGCACCGGACGCGCCCGTTGACGCCACGCTCAGGAAGTTCATCGGCTTCAGCGTGGTGGCGATTCTGATCGGCACCGTCCAGGGTGTAGTACAGATTCTACCCTGGTCGCAGGAGTGGCTCGAAGACGGGCTTCCCTCGAGCTACTTCGTGACTCCCCTCTCCCACGCGCAGCTCAACATGGTGGGCTTCGCCATCGTAGCCTTGATGACAATGTCGATCTTCCTGCTCCCGCGCATCCTGGGCCGCCCGGTGGTTGATCCACGAGGGGGGCGCACGGCCCTCCTGACCATTTGCGTGGGCATCACCCTCTCGTACCTGGTGTACCTCTGCGTCGGCCTCATCGAGACCATCGCGATCCACAACGGCGCGACGGCTGCTGAAGCCAGGCAAACAGTAGCAGGCCCCTGGGGCCGGTACGTGCTTTTCGCGCTCGCACAGGGCGTGTTGGGCGTCGGATACATACTGCTCTTCCGCCACATCGGCGCGGTAATCGGTGTTGAGGCGCGTCGCGCGTACTTCCGGACCTTCCGGGGCCGCATGCGCGACGCCGGGAAGGCCGCGGTGAGGGTCCACCCACGCGCCCTCTCCACCAATCGCGCCGAAAACCAGCGCAGGGGGCTCGTCGCCACAGCCCTGGAGGGGGTAGGCTTCCTAGGCCTCGGCTGGTTCTACAGCGGGCGGCCCTTCATCGGGGTTATGCTCATGAGCGGGTGGGTAGGCTTTCTCACGATCATCTACGTGGTGCTGGCGATACTGGAGGATGGGAGCCTTATTATGGCCCTCCTGCTGCCCTACGTAGGATTTGCCATACTGAGTGCGATAGGCTGCTATCGCAGCTACATGCGAGATGCCCGGGAAACGGTGCTCGCAGCCAAGTAATTGCGACTCACAGAACCGAGGACCGATATCAGGAGTTGCATCGGAGGGGCGCGAACACCATCGTGCCCCTCCAAGTTATTAACTGTCGGAATCGGAGCTGGTGCTGTCAAACCTATTCAGTTGCGTGAATGCAGCAGTGCGCTACGACGCCCGCTACTACCAGCTTGCTTGGCCCCGTCGTGGCCAATATCGTACCACTATTTAGGCCGGGGCTTCTAAACACCGCGAGTTAGCGCGCGTATTTGTCACAATAGGTGTAAGATCATCATGATTTTGCCTATGATAGAGCCAATTACCTAATTGGCTATGATGGAAATCAGGTCGCGTAGCGTCCTACTATGCTGAAAGTTGCTCTTTTCAGCAATCTTCTGTGTAAAACGAACGTTCTAAAGTCGTGCGTAGCCACAGTTTGCACTTACACGACGAAAGATATGAACAGTTATTGACTCCACGCGTGGGCGGGTGTATAATCACGCCTATCACAGGCACGGACCAGCGAGCGCACCGGCACATGTCAGCACGTGAGCGCCGGCCTGCCTGCAAGTTCAACCAAGTATTGATGGAGGTGTTCAAATGCCACAGGCATATTGTGTTAAAGACCGGAAAATGGTTGACATGAAGGACGCGAAGCAGATCACCCTGAAGAACGGCCGCCCCGCAACCCAGGGCGTTTGCCCGGAGTGCGGCACCAAGGTGACCCGCATCGGTGGAGGCGGTGGTGACGGCGGAAGTGGCAACGGGGGCGGAGGCGGAGGCAGCAAGTAATTCATTCACGCTAGCCAGTCGCTGCTTGTGGAGGGCGTGGCGAGCGAAAGGGAGACAATCAAATGGCAAGGCAATATGCTCAGATTGTTGGTATCGTCCTACTCTTGCTCGGCGTAGCAGGTCTCTTACTTGGTGATGGGATCCTAGCGAGCGCCCTCAACATCGATCTCACTGAAGACCTCGTGCACCTCGTAATCGGGGCGCTGTTCGTCTATCTTGGCTTTGCCAAGGTTGACAACGCCACAGTGAAGACCGTTGTAGGCGCCGTGGGTGCTGTATTGATCCTGGTGGGCATCATCGGCTTCATCAGCCCGACCGGCTTTGGGCTTGTTCCCAGCGGCTGGACTGTTATTGACAACATCATCCACCTGCTGCTCGGGCTGCTGGGCGTCGCTGTAGGCTTCTTGCTGGACAGAGACACCACCGTCACGGTAAGATAATACCTGCCACACGACACACTACATTACCCGCAGGAGCCTGGAGGGCGAACTATGGACAATGAGGACCAGTTTCTGAGTCAGGTACTGTCCGGGATTTCAGAAGCTGAGGTAGTCACCATATTCTTCCCACTCCTTCGGCGGGCGATGGTCATCGACGCTCGTGCGGATGAACAGTCCGGCTACATGGTCAAGGTGATGCCGCAGGTGAATTCGATGGAGGAGCGAATCCGCTCGATTGAGAAGCTTCGCCCTCAGCTAGGTAAGGTGCGCAGCATCCTGGGCGTACCCTGGATGAAGTCGGTGCGCCGCCTGGACGAGCACGGGGTCACCCGCATGCTGGCGGATAAGCTGGTCAGCGCCGGTGCCACGTATGGAGAAGCTGACGCAGCAGTGAAAGCCGCTGCCGAGCAACTCTGGCGGCTCGAGAAGATGGCCTTCGTACGCATGATTCGCGGGGAGGGCTTCAACACGCTCTGGACCGCCGACAGGAAGTAATACGCTTCAGAACAGCAATACAAAAGGGGCTGCAACACATCGCAGCCCCTTTTGTATTGCTGTTCTGAAGCGCAACCTCTAGTTGAAGGTGTCGTCAAAGACCTGGTAGCGCAGCGGCGGGACTCCCGTACCGGGGACTGGAGTTGCGCCAGGGAAGCCACCTGATTGTGCCAGGCTGTTGAACAGCACCCACACCTTGTCAACCGTGCCCGACCAGTACATTTCGCCCCGCTCGAAGCGCTGGTAAGCTCCATCGGCCCCCTTTTCAGGCGCGGTGGCCCAACCGAGGCGCTCCCTCACGCGAGCGCCGGTGCCTTCGCGCCACACCTTGCCGAAGCCCCTGACAGGCTCATAGCGGCTCTGAGGTGGCGTCAGGCCGCCATTCACAGGCTGGCCCTCCCGCCATGTGTCCTCGAAGGGCTGGAACGTGCCGTCGTCGAAGAATACGTAGATGATGCGCTCGACCGTATAAGTCGTTCTCTCCACGTAGAGCATCGAACCATGCTCGAAGGGCTGGAAAGCCGTCTTGACCAGGATTTCCTTATCAAAGGGCGGATATGGCATCGGGCAGCCAAGGTCTCGCTGGACGTTCCGGTTGTCGGCCCACACCCTCCCAAAGCCTCGCACCGGCACTCTCTGGCAGGTCACGCGGGGCGACTCGTAGCGCCAGGAGTAATACTGCGCGCCCACGTTGCCCATCTCCACCTTCCAGCCAACCGGGTTTGCCGGCGAGTAGGTAAGGATGCGCCGCTGGAAAGCCTGGAACATGATAAGCCTGTCTCGGCCCTCGACTCTGATGGTGGTCCAGAACGGCTCCGTGACCGGGTAGCCAAAATCGGTAACCCAGTTCACCAACCTATCATTGACGTAGCCATTATTGACGAACACCGGCCCCTCGGCATTCAGGTAGCTCCAGAAAACGTCGGGGATGTTGTGACCCGTTTCGCTAACGAAGCCCGCGGACTTGAGGGCCTCAGCCCCCACCAGGGCAGGGTGGTTGCGCGACACCGTGCCCGTGCGGTCTATGTACTGTGAGGGCAAGATCACGCCGGGCGCTACGGGTGTAGCCCGCCTGTCCCCGCCCGGCAGGCCAACAGAGGCCACGCTTTGTAGAGCCGCGTATGATGGCGCATCCGTGCCCGGCTCGCCTGCTACTAGTTGGTCGCTCGCACCCACGTTCTCGAAGCTGCTGACGCCATTCTGTATTCGGCCGCTTACCATCTCGACCACCAGCAGGCCATTCGTCACGTAGAAGGGCGTAGTGGACGGCTGGTTGGGGTTGTTTATCTCCATGCGGGCCTTGTCGAAATACTGCACCATGTGGGTGCCGCCGGGGCTTTCCGCGAACGGCTCGCGCAACGACCTCCCAGGAGTCGGGCCCCACACCCAGCTCCTGGCGACCCTACCCTGTTGCACCGGTTGGTCCGTACGCTGCCACACCTGGCGGAAAGCAGGATCGGCAAATCCCTCCGTCTGGGCGAACGTGCCCGCGGTTGGAATGGCAACGCCCGCAAGTAGGGCAAACGCCGCTACAGCCGGTACCAGGCGACTGGATGTGCGACCTCTAAAGTTGTTTGTGCTCGTTTTGTTCATTTACCCCTTGTCCTCCAGTTTTGATGTACCATCTTGTACTGAAGTTATAACGAGCCATACAACGGTCGGGTTGCTCATCGTATCCGGCGCGTCAGGACGGGCTATGAGGCTACCACCGTGAGTAGCGCATCGGGGTCCATCGCTCGCAGCAGTTGCAGCTCGATGGGGGTAGGCTCAGCAGAAGTAGGCAAGTCGCCTTCGGGAAGCAACAGGTCGAAGCCAGTGTTGTCGCGCACCTGTTCCAGGGTCACGCCGGGGTGCAGACTCACCAGTCGCATCTCGCCACGAGCGCTGAAGTCCATGACCGCCAGCGGAGTGATGACAAGCTGTGGGCCGTTCAGCCTGGCAGTGCCATCAGCGGCATTCCAGCCGGGATAACTTACAAAATCGACCTGTGGCACGAACACGCGGGGAGTGTGCGAGCTGGTGTACAGAATAGTGCGTGCTGAATGTTGCGCCCAGGGGACGCCCGCCGAACCGGGGCCACGAAGACTCGGCTTCCCAATGTCGCCCACGAAAGCCAGGTTGCAGTTGCCGTGTCGGTCTATCT
>DASVRN010000164.1:0-5993 GCA_036388595.1 Chloroflexia bacterium | reverse complement strand
GGCTCTCCCAGGTGTTGAGGCCGAGGTGGTGGTGGTAGCCGCCAGCCGAGAGGAAGGCCGCGCTGTTACCGTAGCGCTGCATCACCTCGAAGCCGAACGCCTCCGAGTAGAATTTCACCGACCTGTCGAGGTCCGATACCTTGAGGTGTACGTGGCCGATGTGGGTCTGCGGGTGGATGGGTTGGTTTATGCTGTTGTCCATGTTATGTGCTCCTGTGCAGGGTGCTTGTTGTATCTGCGGTTCTTTATGAAGTGGTTGTAATGTTGCAAACTAATTATACCACAAATTAGTATATATGTAAACCATATTCCAGAAAAGTGACTACTCTTTGCCATTATGAAGAAGCATGCTTCCGCAGAAACTCGGCTATAGCTTCCTTATTCGTGAGTCCTTCTGCTACTGACAAAACCATTTCATAAAGTATGTCTTCGTCAGCGATAACTTCAACGCCGTTGATGTCCAAGAAGCTAAGCGCCGCAGCCAAGCCTATTCGTTTGTTGCCATCTATGAACGCGTGGTTTTGTACCAGGTGAAATAGGTAGGCCGACGCCATAGAGAACAGGTCTTCGTGCAAGTACTGGCCGCCGAACATTGCTCTTGGCATCTCAAGGGCTGATTGTAGCAGACCAGGATCGCGTACACCAAAGCTGCCGCCATATCTTTCAATGCGGGTCGCGTGTAGCTCAAGGACTTCCTCTAGGGTAAGAAATTTTGTATCCATGCCTTACTCAGCGAGGCGCTTGAATACCGAGCCATATCGTTGGTCCATTTTCTCTATGGAGGCAAGGAATGCAGCCCTACGTGCTTCGTCCTGCTCCCGTGCAAGTACAAGCGTGGAGCCATCCGTAGACGCGTTCAGGGTCGTTTCATCTGTTATTTGCATCTCTTCTAACAGCGATTGGTCAACGAGAATAACCCATTGTTCGCCCTGTCGAACTACTCTTGCTGTTGCCGACTCCATGTATTTCTCCCTTCCAAAAAGCTTAGACTTGTCTGCTCAGAGTATGCTAGATCGGCTAGAACCTCACCAACTCCTCCAGCGCCTTCTGTATCTTGCTGGTGGTGGGCATGACCTCTTCGAAGAGGTTGTGGTGGGTGGGGGAGGGCACGTCCTCGGCGGCCACGCGCTTCACCGGGGCGTCCAGGTACATAAAGGCCTCCTCGGCTACCTGGGCCGCTATCTCAGCCCCGAAGCCGCAGGTGATGGTATCTTCGTGCACGACCAGCACCCGGCCAATCTCCTTCACCGCCTCCATGACGGCCTCCTTGTCCCACGGCACTATCGTGCGCAGGTCCAGCACGCGGGTCTCGGATCCCGTTGCCTGGGCTACGGCGTTGGCCGCCTCGATGGAGCGGTACACTGTGTCGCCCCAGGTGACGATGAGCGCGTCACTGCCTTCTCTCGCTACACGGGCCTTGCCGAACGGCACCTCGTAGTCGGGGCCGGGGTAAGGAGCGTTGGCCTCGCGGTAGCGGTAGAGCAGGCGGTGCTCGAGGAAGACCACCGGGTTGTCGCCGCGCAAGGCCGTCCTGAGCAGGCCCACAGCGTCAGTCGTCGTGGCGGGGTAAGCGATCTGCCAGCCGGGCAGGTGGGCGAACACCGCCTCGCCACACACCGCGTGCCAGGGGTCCCCACCCATCACCTGGTAACCTACCGGGATTCGCATCACCATTGGCCCGCCGAACCGCCCGTTGGTGCGCCAGCGGAGGCTACCCGCGTCCGTAATCTGCTCGTGTGCCGGGTCGGCGTACTTGCGGAACTGGATTTCGGGCACGGGGCGCAGGCCGTTCATCGACATGCCGACCGCCCGGCCAATAATGCCTTCCTCGTTGAGGCTGGTGTCAAAGCAACGCGCCTCGCCGTACTTGGCCTGCAAGCCCTCGGTCACGCGGTGCACGCCGCCAAACGCGCCCACGTCCTCGCCAAACACCAGCACGGCGGGGTCGTGGGCCATCTCATCGTCCAGCGTCTGCTTGATAGCCTGCTGCATTGTGAGGCGCGGCCCCTCGGTGATAGGTGTGGTGCTCGCGGGCGTGCGAGCGGGGGCAAACAGGTGCTTCAAGCCGTCGCCCACCTGCGGGTCGGTGCCCTCTCTCCAGGCGGCCTCTGCCTGCTCCCTGGCGAGTTCTTCCGCCTGCTGCCGCATCTCCTCGATCTTACCCTCGGGCACGCCATGTTCCTGCTGCAAATGAGCGATCAGGCGGGAAAGCGGGTCGCGGCGCAGGTCCTGCTCCTTCTCTTCGGCGGTCTTGTAGGCGGCGGGGTCCTGCCAGTTGTGCCCGGTGAGGCGCGGCACTCTGACGTGCACAAGCTGCGCCCCTCCGCCCTGCCTGGCGCTGCCGATGGCCGAGTAGAGCGCGTTGTAAAGCTCCACAATGTCGCCGCCCTCCACAGACTGTATGTTCAGCCCCTGGAAGTTCGACAGGTTGTCCACGACCGAGGTAGCAGCCGACTGGTAGCGCCAGGGCACCGAGAGGGCGTACTGGTTGTCCTCTATCAGCATGACGTAGGGGAGCTTGCGCGGCCCGGCTATGTTGATGGCGCTCCAGAAGCCGTTGGTGGAGGTAGCGCCGTCGCCCGCGTGCACCAGGGCCACCGCGCCGTCGTACTCCTGCTCGCCCATGACTTCCACCCGGTAGCGCACCGCCTGCGCCCAGCCGACCGCCGGGGTGAACTGCGCGCCCACGTCGCCGGAAGCCGGGAGCACGGTCACGCCGCCCGGTTGCTTGTGGTTGAACACCACGCCGATGTCGCGCCCGCCCGACACGCCTTCCAGCTTGTGCATGTTGCTGGCGAACGCCTCCCACGGCGAAAGTCCCACGCCGAGCATGAGGGGCCGCGAGCGGTAGTAGACCGTGGCGGCATCGTGCGGGTGGTTGAGCAAGGCCGCCGATATTAGCTGCGGTACCTCGTGCCCCTTCGCCCCGAACTGGAACTTGAGCTTGCCTTCCAGGGGCTTGTCGGGGTTGGGGCGGTACTCCTTGGTGACTTCCAGGTCGTCCATAGCCCGCGAAATGAGGGCGCGTTGCAGGATGGAGAGCCACCAATCAGCGGAGGGATTTGCGGGGTCTGTGGGGGCGGGCACCGGCAGCCAGTCGGCTCCAATGCTCGCGGGTCGCGTGCTGAGTGCCATTTCAACTCCTCATCGAGTAGAGATTATAGCCAGGGAACAAGGTAAACCCGTTCCCCTGTATCATACCAGAAATACGGGTGCCTTCCGAGATTCGAGGGCGTGGGCCTTGGTCGCTAAGAGCAGGATTGTTGTTCACCGCAGAGAGCGCAGAGGT
Organism: Chloroflexia bacterium; assembly: GCA_036388595.1. GTDB lineage: Bacteria > Chloroflexota > Chloroflexia > QHBQ01 > JADMIH01 > JADMIH01. The sequence goes on along the minus strand of DASVRN010000164.1, from coordinate 2,704 downwards.
TACGCGGAGAATGTTATTGTTTGGTAAACAAAAGGGTAACAGCGTGCTGTATGCCGTTACCCCTGGGTAGAACACCCTCTATTCTTCTCTGCGCGTCCTCTGCGTCCTCTGCGTCTCTGCGGTGAAATCGTATATTCCGCATGCCGCCCTGGTGGGCTGTTGTAGCGGCGATCTACTTTGTGTCGTCCTCATCGATGGGCTTTGTTGAGGTCTGATCGTCGGAATCAGGATTGGGGTTGTCGGGAGGGCTATCCTGCTGTGTGTCGGCTGGCATGGGCCTGGGCGCGGGACTACCGGCGGTGAGGGCGGCCTGTTGTTCTTCGATAGTGATATGGCCGTCACCGAGCGGCTCTGTCAGGCCGCGACGCTGGCGGCTGCGGTACAGGCCCACGCCCGCTATAGCAATAACCGCCACGCCGATGATAGCCACCGTCTGCTGGTAGCCGAGCGAGTCGGCCATGGCCCCGGCGAAGAAGACGGGCACTATGAGGATGGCGTTCGACACCGTGTAGAAGGCGCTGAACACGCGGGCGCGTATCGCTTCGGGGGCGCGCTCTTGCAGGGCCGTCTGCGCGGGCACCGATATAAAGCTGTTGAAGAGACCCAACAACAGCGTCAGCCCACCCAGCAGCCCCAGCAGCAGCCACTCCCATTCCGAGGGGAAGGCGTACTCGGCGTGCACCACCCCGCTGCCGAACAGTTCGGAGGCCCAGCCCATCGTGCTGCTCACCTGCTTCGTGACTTCCGAGGCGGCGGTCACAGTCTCGGGCACCGTAGCAGATGGCCCGAACGCCCCGAACATCCCCAGTACCCAACGAAGGGTGATGGGCACCAGGGCGAACAGCAATAACGTGCCTCCCGCGAAGAAGAGGTTCCAGTTGATCATCGTCTCGCGGTTGCGCTCGTTCGCCAGCCGTCCCACGAGAAGCACGCCCGCCACCAGGCCGATTCCGCCGGGCAGCAGTATATAGAAGAGCTTACTCTCGTCCACCCCCAGCACCAGTTTCAGGAAGTTGGGGCCGATAGTACCAAGCATCATGAACACCGCGATGGCGATGGACCAGTAGAGGATGGCGCTCATTATCACCTGGTCGAGCCGGATGAAACGCCAACCCTCGACCAGTTCATGGAGCGCCTGCTTGAAGCCGCTTCTGGCGATTTCGCCCGTACCCGCGGCCACCGACATGGCGCTCACCTTCTCGCCACGAGCCTTGCGTGCGGCCGCCGTTTCCGTCGGCTGGTCGTTTGGCAGCAAGTAAGTCATCCCGGCGGCGGCGATACACAGCAGGAAGCAGACGAAGTAGAGGCCGTTGTAGTTGTTGTGGAAGATCGTGTTCAGCAGCAGCGGCCCGAGCACCACGAAGCCGCCAAGCTGCGTGGCCGACAGCGTCAGGTTGAACAGGGCGTTGGCGGTCACCAGTTCTTTTTTCTTGACGATCTGTGGGATGAGGGCCGCTTCCGCAGGGTTGAAGAACTGGCTGACGGAGGCGAACAGGAAGGTAGCCGTGTAGAAGATTGGCAGCACGGCGCTTACGCCCCAGCGGGGGTCGGTGAAGAGGAAGGCCAGCACCATCACGCCGCGCAGGATGTTGGTCAGCACCAGCATCAGCTTCTTGGAGTTGCGTTCCACGAACACGCCTGCGATGGCCGCGAACAGGATGGCGGGCACCGTGAAGGCGATGATGATACCGGAGGTAGCCGTGCTCGACTTGGTGATAGATGCGACCTGCAACACCAGGGCGAAGTTCACTATCTGCTGCGCCGTCTGCGATAGCACCTGCGCGCCCCACAGCTTGGCGAAGTTGCCGTTCTTGATGACGTCCAGCAGCGACGGCGGTTTTTGTGTGGTTGTGGCGACCGGCTTGGCCGCGTCTTCTCTCAACATGGTCATGGGGGTTCTGAAACGGTTCTGAAACGTGAAACGTGATGTAGTTAAGGCGATAGTTGCGGTATAGGTCGAGGCTGCCGGGTTGATGTTGAACGTGAGCGATCCGGGCTTACTTATACGATAACACATACCGCCGGTGAGAACCAGAAGCTTCACGTTTCACGTTTCACGTTTCAGAACCGTTTCACGTTTCAGCTACGCTCTCCCTTGAAGCAAGCTTTTTCACACGGCGCTCGAACTCGGAGCGGGCCATGAGCACCTTGTGGTCGCACTTGGCGCAACGGATGCCGATGTCGGCCCCTACCCGCACCACGCGCCAGTCGTAGCTGCCGCAAGGGTGGGGCTTGCGGAGGGTGTACACGTCTCCTATCCTGATGTCCATCGGTTGCATTTAACGTGCCCCGTGCCGAGTTAGGCGTATGTTGCCGCACGGTCGCATATAGCACCGCCTCAGGCTCTACGCACGTGCCATTATAACACACGCTTCAGCCGGAGAATCGCGGGCTAAGAATCAGGTCATGTGAATGCTACTAGAAGCCATCTGACAGAGAGGAATGGGGAGATGAGGAGATGAGGTGGTCTTTGTCATTCTGAACGCAGTGAAGAATCTCGTCCCACAGCACATGGTATCACCTTTCTTACAGTATCACAGCACTGTAAGAAAGAGGAAACATGTAGGTGTAGGACAAGATTCTTCGCTACACTCAGTACCGAGCTAACGAAGGAAAGTCAGCCAACAGGGCACCATGCGTGTGAGAAGACACATAAGGTGCCAGGCGACGCCCCGCGATTGAAATCGGGGGCTACACTCTGCGA
>DASVRN010000163.1:0-11244 GCA_036388595.1 Chloroflexia bacterium | reverse complement strand
GTGAGGGACTGAGCCTGGTCTATGAAACTGCCTAATGGTGAGCATGCAGTTGTTGACCTAGAAAAGCTTACTGGATACTGCCTCAGTCTTGAGCATCCTCGTGGCAGACACAAAGCTAGAGTATTCGCGGCGGCTCTTGGTTTGACTGTGGAAGACGCTCCAGAGCTAAAGCAGGCGCTTTTGACTGCTGCATCCATCTATGACATAGTTCTTGCTGAACGAGATGAGTATGGACAGCGGTATATGTTAGACTTTGTAATGGTGGGGCCGACCGGTCACGCCACTGTGCGAAGCACTTGGATGGTGAGGACCTACGAGGACTTCCCAAGATTCGTTACTTGTTATGTGGTTTGATAAAGAAGGTGTCCCATGAAAGATGACATAAACTTGCTTGATGTGGTAGCTGTGCTTGAGGACATGCCCGACAAAGGCATACAACGGGGCCAGGTAGGTACGGTGGTTGAGCTACTTACAGATGGCGTTCATGAGGTAGAGTTTAGCGACGATGAGGGTCGTACGTATGCCACGGTTGCTTTGAGCATCGACAAGTTGATGGTTTTGCACTACGGTCCTGTTGAAGTAGCTTAGTAATGCTAAACGTTACATCCGAAATCGGCACGCTTCGCAGGGTGGTGGTGCATGCTCCGGGACAGGAAGTGCGCCAGATGACCCCTGCCCTGCGGCACGACCTGCTCTTCGATGACATCCTCTACCACGAGCTTGCCAAGCACGAGCACGAGGCGTTCAAACGTCTCATCTCGGTGATCGTGCCGCCGGAAGAGGTGCTCGAATCGGCGGACATGCTGCGCGACATCTTGCAGGACGAGCAGACCCGCAACGCCCTGGTGCAGGCTATATGCCAGATGGAGCTTGCGCCCCACATCGACCCTGAGAAGTTCTGCAACGACATGCTGTCCGCCGACCCCGACCAGCTTGCCCGCTGGCTCATCGAGGGCAAGCCCGACCCGCACCGAGACACCGAACTGACCTCTTTCCTGTCGGAGTTGCCGTACCAGCTTGCTCCTATACCGAACCTGCTGTTCATGCGCGACCCCTGCGCCGTGGTCAACGATGGCCTCATTGTGGGGCACATGGCGAAGGCCGCCCGCAGGCGCGAGTCGCTGCTGCTGCGCTACATCTACATGCTGCACCCGAAGGCGGGAGGGGGCAACGGCTCTCGCCCGCCGGTCTGGTTTGACAAGCTCACCCCGATATCTCTTTCTAACCCCTCGCCGTTGGACGAGGCTGCTACGATTGAGGGTGGCGACGTGCTGGTGATACGGCCCGACCTGGTGCTGGTGGGGGTGTCGGAGCGCACGTCGCCGGAGGGGGTCGATGCCCTCGCCAGGGGATTCGCAGCGGCCAACTCGCGGGTGGAGACGATCTATGCGGTGATTATGCCCAAGCAGCGCTCGACCATGCACCTCGACACGATATTCACCATGATGTCGCACGACGACCTGCTGGTCTACCCGCCGCTCATCATGCCGGGCGGCGGCGAGCAGGTGGGCATCGTGCGTATCAAGATAGGGCGGGACGGCACCACGCAGTTGCAGCAGGTGAGAAAGTCGCTGGTGGACTGCCTGGAGGAGGAGCTTGGCAGGCCGCTCAACCCGGTCTTCTGCGGGGGCAACAGCCGCCTCTACCAGGAGCGAGAGCAGTGGACCGACGGGGCCAACTCATTCTGCCTGCGCCCCGGCCTCATACTGGGCTACGAACGCAACGAGCAGACCTACCGGGCGATGGAGGCGGCGGGCTACCGCATCATATCGGAGGACGAGATCGTCAAGTGGAACGTAGCGCCCGGCGCCGAGCGCAACTGGGTCGTCAACCAGCCGCTCGTGGACGAGATACGCCAGCACCCGGAGCGCAAGTACGCTATCAAGATCAGCGGGCTGGAGCTATCGAGGGCGAGGGGCGGGCCACGTTGTATGACTATGCCGTTGGTGCGGGATGATATTGTGTGGTGACGATGGACGATGGACGATGGACGATAGGAGACGGAAACGCCAAGACGCAAAGACGCCAAGGACCCGCCAAGATTGAGATTGTTAGGATGGCCGATAAACGATGGATAGCGAAGATAGGCGGACGGGGCAAGGCAGCGGCCAAAATCGCCCGCTGCTATTTATACTTATCGCTCGGGTTGTTTCTGTAGCCCTCGCCGTCAGACCCTCAACCGGGCCATCAACTCGCAATGAGGTTCCAACAGTGCCACGCGACATCTTCTCCCAAACCCCCGAACCGGCCCAGCACCGCATCCCTTACACCCCCGGCGATTTCCACTTCGGTGACCTGTACCTCCCCCCAAATCCGCAATCCGAACCCCCAAATCCCAAATCTCCCGTAGTCGTCTTCATCCACGGAGGGTTCTGGCGTTCGCAGTACGACCTGACGCACGCGGGGCACGCCGCTCATGCGCTCAGTGAGGCCGGGTTCGCTACCTGGAGCATCGAATACAGGCGCATTGGGCATCCGGGTGGCGGGTGGCCCGGCACGTTCCAGGACGTGGGTGCGGCGGTGGACTACCTGAGGGTGCTGGCCCCGGAGTACAACCTCGACCTGGACCGGGTTGTGGTGGCGGGGCACTCGGCGGGCGGGCACCTGTCGGCCTGGGTAGCTTCACGACACCGCATCCCCGCAGGCGACCCTCTCTACACGGAGGACCCGCTGCCGGTAAAGGCGGCGGTGCCCCTGGCGGGTGTGGTTGACCTGCGCAGAGGGTGGGAATTGAAGTTGAGCAGCGGGGTGGTGGAGGACTTTCTCGGCGGCACACCTAGCGCTGTGCCGGGGAGGTACGCCACCGCCTCGCCCATCGAGATGCTGCCTGCCGGCGTGCCCATGCGCCTCATCCACGGTACCGACGACTCCAATGTGCCCTATGAGATCAGCGAGCGCTACGTACAGGCCGCCCGGCAGCGGGGCGACGACGTAGAGTTGGTCACTTTACAGGGTGCGGGGCATTTCGAGGTGATTAATCCCGACACCGAGGAATGGCAGGTGGTGGTCAGCACTATTTTGGAGATGATGGAGAGGTAGGCAGATGTAGACTGTGTTGGACGCTGAGTTGGCATAAGACGCCCGCCGATTGAAATCGAGGGCTACAGTTTGCAAAGTCCTCGCGGGACTACGACACCTTATTTGAAGCTATACCAACAATGACAGTGTGGAATATGAGCACATGGCTCCTCTCTTGTAATTCTGAGCGCAACGAAGAATCAGCCACCCTTTCTTGATAGTTGCTACCCCAGCACCCAAAGCCTCTACCTTGTCATTCTGAGTACATCACCAACAAAGTTATTATCAGTAAGGTGCAGTGCCCGAAGGGGCACTTTGTAAAGGTAGCCCGCGGTTTCAACTGCACGGGCAAAGAGACTAAACTTTGTTGGTACAGTACTGAGCGCAGCGAAGAATCTCGTCCAACAGCACACATTAACCCCTTTCTACACCGTAGAGTCTCATAAGCAAAGAGCCAGACCTGCATAGGGGACGAGATTTCTCACTTCGTTCGAAATGACAAAGAAGGGGCCATGTGCTGCTGTTCGACAGCGTTGTTTTTGCGATAGCTTCCAGGTCTTGTTAGATGCTCAAAGATGAATTAGTCTGCCCTGCGGCAGACTTTGCAGAGTGTAGCCCTCGATTTCAATCGACGGGCGTCTCATGCCGACCAAGCTGTTAATTCATCTGCTAAGTGTTGGCCCATACACGTCAACCTCACCTCCCATGAACACTCCTTAAGGTGGGAGGTGAGGTTGCGAGCACTTACTTACGCCCCTACGCCCCCGCGTCTGCCCTCTCGCCATTCGCCGCCGCATAATGGCTGTTCCGCTCGTTGTTTTCCTCGGCGGCGCGCTGTGTGGGGGCCATGATGGGCGAGCGGGTGAAGCCGGACTGGCTCTCCCAGCCGCTACGGGCGTCGTCTCCCCCTTCACCCTGAGGGCCGGGCAGCAGGCGCACGGCGAGTTGCAGGCTCCTGGCGAACAGGCCGGGAAATAGCGTGCTGGCGACTATCATCATGCGGGCCTGTATGGTGGTCGTGAGGTCGGGGTTGCCGTTGCGGCAAGCTTCGATTATCTGCCGGGCGGCACGTTGCGCGCTCATGGCGCTGAGCGGAAGGGTGCCCAGGAGCATGAACAGGCCGAACTCCTTCTCGCGGTCGCCCTTAAAGAGCGCGTTGTAGGGGGAGCCGGTGCGCATCAGGCCGGGGGCCACGGTGGTCACCCGGATGTTGTCCTTGGCAAGCTCGGCCCGCATGCCGTCCGACAGGCCCACCAGGGCGAACTTGCTGGTGACGTAGGGCAGCAGGTGGGGCACGGCGACCTTGCCGCCTATCGAGGAGATGTTGACGATGCGGCCGCCTCCCTCGCGCTTCATGTGCGGCACGACCGCCTGCATCGCGTAGAGCGGCCCCCACAGGTGCACCTTCATCGCGTCCTCGAAGTCCTGTAGCTGCATGTGCTCCACCGGGCCGACCTGGATGATGCCCGCGTTGTTGATGAGCACGTCTATACGTCCGCGATGCTCTATCACCCGGCGCAGGGTGTTCTCCACCTCTTGCCGTTCTGTGACGTCGCAGCGGAAGGCGAGCACGTCGGCCCCGCCCTGCGAGATGTCCTCGGCGGCGCGGTCGAGTTCCTCCTGGTTGCGGGCCAGGATGGTCACACGCGCCCCCTCGTCCGCCAGCAGACGGGCCATAATCAGCCCCAGCCCCCGCGACCCGCCGGTGATGACCACCGACTTGTCCATGAAGGTATACCCGCTGCCCTTCTTCGTAACGTTCGCCGCGAGCGCCGCGCCCGCACCCGCCGCCAGCGCTGTCGCTATAATGGTGCCTTTCATTGTCGTGTCTCCGTTTCGGTGTGCTATTTATTCAGCGTGATGTTACTGAGCAGGAATCGTGCTAGCCAGCACGCAGTAGGGGCATGATGCCTCCCGCACATGCAGTTAGCCCTGATGCCCGATTTTGAAGAACCCTACCCCACCCTGTCATCCTGAGTACCGTGCTAACGAAGTAAAGTCAGCATAGGCTATCCTGCAATTGTTGGATATGAGCAAATGGCCTCCCTTTGTCATTTCGAACGTAGTGAGAAATCTCGTCCTTCACCGAGATGGCTCCTCTTTCTTGCTGCACATTATGGCTGAAGGAAAAGTGTTACCGTGTGCTGAGGGACGAGATTTCTCACTACGTTCGAAATGACAAAAAGGGGACATGTGCTCATGTTCCACACTGCCACTCCTTCGTTAGTGCGGTACTGAGCGTAGCGAAGGATCTCAAGAAGGTGCTGTAGTCTGACTCTTCGATTTAGAGCACCCTGTCGCTAATGTAACGTGGGTGCCCTGAGTTGGGATTGCCAGGCAGGGGCACCTTCTTTAGATCCTTCGCTGCGCTCAGGATGACAGGGGGATTAGGGTTCTTCGTGTTGGAATAGAAGGGTAGGCGAGCAGGGGCATGATGTACCGTGCCGTCTACTTCAGGATGTGTGGGAGGAAGACGCGCCGGACTTCGGAGGCCCCGGTGAGGCTTGGTTCGATGGTGTGGGTGAACCAGGAGGGATCGCCTTTGAGGAAGTGGGCGTGCAGGTCCACCAGGGCGCCATATTTGTCGCCCATTTCGGCCAGGATGGCGTTCACGCGGCGGTGGTTCTCGCGGGCGATCTTCGGCTCTACGCCGATGAAGTTCTGGTTGTCGTCGGCGAAGCTGGGGTCGTAGACGTTGCCGACGAGCACGGGGCGGATGGGTAGCTGCCGGAGGAACTCTTCAAGCGCCTGCTCGAACTGGCGCACGCCCGGCCCCCTGTCGGTGACCAGGCCGCCAAGCAGGTCGTTGCCGCCGATGGTTATCATAGCGACGGCGGGACCCTCCACGTGGAGACCGCGCGCCTGCGACGGCAATCCGCCCACCCTCGCGCCATCCACCGCCCTGTGCTCCAGATGTGCCTCTCCCTGTGAAGCCAAATCGATGCCCTTGAACTCGGGGAAGAGCCTGTCGTCGTTGCGCACGATTAGCTGTCCGGGGTGCACGCCGTACTGGTTGTAATGGCCGCAATCGAGAATAGAATCGCCAAATGTAACTACGGTGAGCATGTCGCCTTTTCTCGCTTTCTCCCCAGCGTCTTGTGGGGCTATGCGGGCTATCCCCAGCGCGCCAAGTCCCAGGCCCACGGCTCCGAGGCCCGCCAGACCGAGCACTTCCCGCCTTGAGATTTTACTACTCGCCAACTGTCATCTCCCTATCTAGCTGCGTGTGCGGAAGCAATAAATATGCCTGTTAGAGGTCTGTGTGGTGTCTTACACCCGTCAGATGTAACGATGTGGCTTATCCCCCGCCGTACTGCTGCCGGAGACGGAAGACCCCCAGCAGCGACAGCAAGACGTTGTTGGGTGCCGGGTTGTCGGGGTGCCACTCGAAGACGGCGCGCTCGAAGTACTGCACCGTGTAAGGCTTGCCATCTGTTTCGCTGATCTCGGTGAACTCGTCGGAGATGGGGAAGCCTTGCTGGGCCACACCACCATTCCGCTGCCAGTATTGCAGGAACGTGCCGCCTACCCGCTTGCCGGTCTCGGGGAAAGGGGCCACCGCATCCATGTTGGGACGCTGGTTGGGCGCGCCGTTGGGGTACTTCTTGCGGTAAGTGAAAGTGCCAAGCTGCGAAAGGAGCACCTGGCTCACCGGCGGGTTCTCAGGGTGGTACTCAAACACCGCGCGCTCGAAATACTGCATCAGGTACGGCTTGCCGTCGAGTGGCGAGGTCTCGCGCACGACGGGGGAGATTGGGAAGCCTTGCTGCCTTAGTTGCCCGTGCGTGTTCCAGTAGTCGAGGAAGATGCCCGTAACCGTGTACCCGGTCTCAGGGAAGGTGTAGCTGCCGTTGCCGGGTACCTTCTCGCCGGACGCGGGCAACCTGGGAGCGGGCGGTGGCGTGGACGTCGGAGGGGGCGGCGCGGCGACCTGCAAGTAGCTGTAATAGTTGTCCTTTTCCGGGTCGTCGCGGGGGCTGCCGAAGGCCAGGTGGAGGTAGCCGGGGCTGTAGGCCAGCGACATGTCCTTGATGGCCTCACCGCGCGACCAGTCGTCAAAGGGCGTGACCGGCTCGCTGAAACGGTCGCCCCGGCCGCTGGCGTAATAGAGTGTGAAGTGGGCGCGTAGCACCGTGGCCCACACTACATGCGCGGTGCCCCCGGCATCTACTACTATGGCAATGCCGAAGGCGTTACCGGGGGTGCGGTGCAGGCGCACCGGGGGCAGGGCGTTCCAGCCGGCCGCGGGCACCCACTCTCGGTAGTACGGTTCGCGCAAGGTCGGTTCGGGGTTGCGCGGGTCGCAACGCTCGTCCTCCCATACGAGGCGCATGCCGCCATTTGGGTCGCGGGCCAGCGCCGGCTCATCGGTGATGGAGTTGCCTTCGCAGCCGGGCGTCAGCGTGTGCGACACGTTCTCCACCTGCCACCTGCCGGGGGCCTGCCGCACGCCCGTCAGGATGTCGCTGAAGCCGCCGGGTGCCTTGTCCTTCCAGGCGGCTATCACCACTCCCTGAGTGGTCACGCCGAGCGTCGGGGCTTCGGGCGTGGTGATGCCGCCGAGCCTCTCGGCCTGCACCGGCCAGCCGGAGTCGGCGCGTACCCAGTAGAAGAGGCTTTGCAGGTTCTGGCCGAAGAGCATGTGGGCGTTGTTGTCAGGCCCGATTGCCAGCGCGGTGTTCTTGTAGTTGTGCCCGCACGTGCCGGGTACCCGCTCCTTTATGGAGGTGCGGCCGTCGGCTTCGATGCGCACGTAATAGTCGCACACGGCGCGGTCTTCGTACTGCCACCAGATGATGTGCTTGCGGCCCAGCGCGTCGAACTTGACGATAGCCCCACCGCTCGACTTCTGTGGCGTGCTCTCGTGTAGCTGCTCTACCTCGAACTTGCCGCCAAGGGAGGAGTTGCGGGCTTGCAGCAGCAGGTTGGCGTTGGGGTTGGCCCCCTGGCTGCGCATCCAGATGATACTCGTCGCTCCATTGGGAGAGGCGGCGATGGAGGGTGTATTGTCGTACTGCTTGCCGGTGGAGATGTTGACGGGCGCACTCCAACCCTCCGCGCTTGCCGCAGCCATGGGAGCGTACTGCTGGGTAGCTCCCGCCGACAGTACGGGCAGGAGAGCCAGCAGCAACGCGGTTATGGCGGGGAAGAGGCGTCTACCGAACAAGGGGTGTAGCGTTCCTTCTAGGAGGCTCTGTTTAGTACGGTACTGGTTATCAATGCGCAGGCAAATACAGTCGTCTAATTGTACCAAGAAGCGATAGGCCTTCGCTGTGCCACGATGGGTACTGCTCGCCGTTCCCTGTACCCAAAGCCCCCTTTGTCATTCTGAGAGCAGCGAAGAATCAGGTGAGCAACGATAGTGTTGAATTGCTGTGACTAAGCCCCTTTCTGTCATCCTGAACGCAGTGAAGGATCTCAAGAAAGTGGTCATTGACGCTGTAGAACTGTGCGACCAAGCCCACCTTGTCATTCTGAACGCAGTGAAGAATCTCGTCCTTCACCACTCCAGTACCACCTTTCCTTCAGCCACACTCCCCCACAAGAAAAGGGAAACATTCCGGTAGAGGACGAGATTCTTCACTGCGTTCAGAATGACAAGGTGGGCTTGGTCACAGCAGTTCAACAGCATCCATGCTCACCTTCTTGAGATCCTTCACTGCGTTCAGGATGACAGGGTGGGGCTTTGGTGCCCGATAGAGTAACTGTGTTGCTGGGGTGTGATGGCTACTAGCTGGCTTGGGAATGACTCCGCGGGCCGGATGCGGTATAGTGGGCTTATCACACGATACGAGGAGATGATGCTATGCCTTCTGTTGGCGAGACTGCACCTGATTTTGAATTGATGAGCGATGCGGGCGAGACTGTAAAGCTGTCCGACTTCCGCGGCAAGAACGTGGTGCTCTACTTCTACCCCGCCGATTTCACCAGCGGTTGCGAGATGCAAGCCTGCGCCTTCCGCGACTCCTACGACGACCTGCGCCAAAAGGACGCGGTGGTAATCGGCATCAGCCCCGACAGTGTTGAGAGCCACAAGAAGTTCCGCGAGGCGCTCAACCTGCCCTTCACGCTGCTGGCGGACACGGAGTTCGAGGTATCTGAGGCGTGGAACAGCCTGGGCACCAAGACGCGGGAGGATGGCAGCGTCAGAAAGAACGTGGTGCGCGGGCAGTATGTGATCGACAGGGAGGGCAAGATCGTGGACGCGCAGACGCCCGTGAAGGCCCCTGAGAGCAGGCGACTGGCATTTGAAGCGTTGGAGCAGTTGAGCTAGGAGACGATAGGAGACTATGGGAGACGGAACCGCCAAGACGCCAAGGACGCCAAGTACCCGCCAAGCTTAACGGCACTGGTAACCTGCCTGTGATGGTTTCGCTCAGATAAGGAGTTTGCTCCTACAATCAATACAAGAACCGAGAAGGGGGGCGATAAGAGTCGCTCCCCTTCTCGCATCTGCGGTATACATACCGTGGCTAAATATTTGACCTACAGTCGCTTGCCAGCTTATACTTGCCCATCGCGTAGAGGCTGGTCCGGCTCTCCACGCACTACGCATCGTCTAACGAAGCCGAGATAATGAAGAAAGGTACTGCTATGATGCAACCGGGCAATTTGAAGGTAGCAACTCGCCGGCGACGGGCGGTATTGCTGCTCGTAGGCGTGCTGCTGTCCCTCCTGAGCGTCCCGTGGGTATTCGGCTCCCGGCCTGGCGAGGGTGGGGAGGCGCGTCAGACTAATGTAGCTGCCGCCGCACCCTGTTATGCGTGGAGCGTGTCCCAGGTCCCAGCCTTGCCCGGTCTGGACGTTACGCTCATGTCCGCTTCGGCCACTTCCGCCAGCGATATCTGGGCCGTAGGCTGGACCGGCGGCGCCGGGGATACGCGGAACCTTATCATGCACTGGGACGGCAAAGAGTGGAAGGTTGTGCCGGCACCCAACCCCAACCCCGGCGCCAATTACCTGGAAAGCGTCGTAGCACTCGCACCCGACAACGCCTGGGCGGTGGGCGACTCCAGCTCCGATCAAAAACTTGGTGCCATAATCCTCCATTGGGATGGTAGGGCCTGGACGCCGGTGGACATGGGGTTCCTGGAGGGTATAGCCAGCCCCAGCCTCTATTCCGTGTCGGCCTCTTCGCCCACCGACCTGTGGGCCGCCGGGGTAATGGGTGGCACCAGGGACTCAGGCGCGCTTATCGTCCACGGCGACGGCGTGAACTGGCGCGTGCACAAGACGGGCATCAGCACCAGCATGGCGGTCAACCAGGGTACTATAAGGGACGAAAACATACTGTACAGCATAAGAGCACGTGCCGCTAACGACGTGTGGGCCGTGGGAGCCCAGGTTATTCCACCCAGTGGCCCCACCAACGTCAGGGTGCGAGAGGTCCAGCTACATTGGGACGGTCAGACCTGGCGTGACGAGACGTTGCCGGTCCGCAACGTCCTCTACCTGACCGAGGCAACCGACATCGGGTTGGCCCCTAACAGCACCAACAGGTTTGTTGTAGGCAATATCAACAGGCAACCGGGTGTCCTCAACTACGTCGGCGCAAAAAGAGAGAGGACCGGCCTCGAAATGCGCGTTCTCAACAACAACTACTTGACAGGAGTAATCGCTCTTGGCGAGACGGACGCCTGGGCGGTTGGTTATGGCGAGAACCGCGAGAGTATAGATCTGCGTCCCCTCATAGCCCGCACCACGGATGGGTCTAACTGGGCGGTTGTGGGCGACGCGGCTTTTCCCGACTCCGGACGACTCAATGACATAGCCCATATTCCCGGCACGGCTGGAGACCTGGTAGCCGCAGGCTCCACTAACGGCGCGCCCCTCATAATGATGCACCGGGACATGTGCGCCCCGCCACCCCCTCCCACTGCCACAGCCCTGGTTGCTCCGGTCACACAGGTGGTACCCACCCCCTCCGCACCTGCTACGGCGCCCACCTCCGCACCCACGCCCATACCGGGGGAGGCACAAAGCAGCCGCACGTTCCCGGAGACAGGCAAGGCGGTGAAGGGCATCTTCCTTGAGTACTGGGACAAGCATGGTGGCTTACCTCAGCAAGGCTTCCCCATCTCTGACATGTTCACCGAGGTGTCTACCCTGGACGGTAAACCTTACACGGTGCAGTACTTCGAGCGAGCTGTGTTCGAGTACCACCCTGAGAACCAGCCACCATTCAACGTGCTGCTCTCTCAGCTAGGCACCTTCAGGTACAAGCAG
>DASVRN010000162.1:0-32323 GCA_036388595.1 Chloroflexia bacterium | reverse complement strand
GTCCATCGTCCATCGTCCATCGTCTAGTACCCGTGCGTGACCATACTCTCATGGGTACTAGGTACCGATGTCTCATGTCTATTTGGCACTACAGCACGTACAATTTCGGTAGGTCTCTATACCACATTAGGGACCCGGCAGAGAGCCACCACTCTTCTTAGCGCCAGGCTAACACAAACGCGTGTGCGGCACTACCTACTACATCCAGCCTTTCAGTCCTAGCACAATGTGGGTACAAAATCCGTGGGAAAGCGCAACCGCAAGAGCAATACGCGAGTACTAGGCAGGCAGAAGGCGCGACACACGCGTACGCCTGCTACTCGCGCGCTCTCCGAGGTGCAGGGTGCTCCTACTGTGCCCATATCGGCGGTGGCCCAAGTGGCGCTTCCTGCCGAGGCCCCCACGAGTCTCAGCCCTGCGACGGCAGATAGCACCGTTGCCGAAGGACTGGAGAGTACGCCCACAACTCGACTGACGTTGGGCGAGATGCTGGCCCGGCAGCCGGAGCAGGACGTTCTTTTTCACCCGTGCGAGCAGTGCGCTATACCGATACGCGGCGAGGCTTCACACTGCGATGAGTGCGCCGCCACGTTGGAAGAGGCGGAAGCCCTCAGCAGGGAGGAGAAGGCCCAACACGAGCGGCACATGAGCCTGGTCCGGAGGGGGGTCGTCGTTACCTTGCTGGTGACGGTATTTGGCACCTACTTCTGGTTCAACGACCCGCGCTCGCTCCTGGATGGCCTGCTGCCCGGCATTTTCGGCCCCACCCAGGAGGCGGACGCCAGCAAAGTAGCCCATGCCGAGGTGTTGCCCTCGCCTTCCATTGTTGTTACTCTAGCATTGCTGCCTGAGGGAACAACAGTGCCGCTGCTAACTCCTAAAGCGCCTAATACCCTGGTCGCCACAGTCCCGCCTACACCTGTTGCACAGCAGAGTGGGACAGTGTTACCCGCTTTCCCCAGCGCATCCCCTATTCGGGTGTCGCCCACTCCATCTGCGGCTGTGCAGGAAGCCCTTACAGTGCCACTAGTCAGCCCAAGTCCTGAAGTTCAGCAAGTGGTTGCGTCACCCTCTGCCACAGCTACTTCAACCGCGATAAGACCTCCGTCTCTACCCACATCCACCGTAACAAGGCCACAGTCCACCCAAACCAGGACCCGTCAAGTGGCTTCTACTCCTACTCCTACACCTACCCGGTTGCCAGCCACCGCCGTGCCGCCAAGAAGTGCAACACCGGCGCGCACTCCGTTACCTGCGCCTACGGGTACACCTACACCGTTGCGGACTACTGTTGTGCCGACGCAGGTGACCGTTGCTGTGCCTTCATTCACTCCGACTACTTTACCGGTTGTACCTACCATCACGCCCGTGCTACCGACCGTCACTGTCGCACTGCCTACCCTTACAGTAGCTGTGCCGACTCTGCCTGTGGTGCCGACGGAGGTACGCGTGCCGGAACCGACAGTGCCCGCTGTACCGACGGTAGAAGTGCCGGCGGTGGATGTGCCTTCCGTACCGACTGCGCCGTTGCCTACCGGCGTAGTGCCTACTGTACCCGCACCCCCGACGGTTGTGCCTACAGTGACGGTGGCACCTCCAACCGTGCCGGTGCCGACAGCCCAGGTGCCCACCGTGGCAGCGTCCGCGGTACCTACGGACCTGCCGGTAGTCGCCACACCAACCATCCTGGGTGGGTTGCCAGCGGTACCGACAGCTACTTTGCCGGTTCCGTTGCCGTAAGGTCCGTCTTGTTACTCAATAACGAGAGTGCGACTAAGGATTGGGTTGAGCGAGTGGGGTTTCTTCCTGCCAGATGGCTACCTGGTTCTTGCCCGCCTGCTTTGCTTTGTAGAGGGCGGCGTCGGACTGCTCGACAAGCTCTGAAGCGTCTCGCATCGTGGGGGAGTAGGCGCTTATCCCACAGGACACAGAGACGGTGGTTGCCAGCCCCTGCTTCTTAACGATATCCAGCACGCCTTGCCGCAGCCTTTCCCCTACTACGGCAGCGCCTTCTATGTCTGTCTGGGGCAGGATAAGTATGAACTCGTCGCCTCCCACCCGGCAGGGACAGTCTATGCTGCGGGTGGCGGCCCGGATGACGTTGCCGACCCCCACCAGCAATTCGTCCCCCTTGGCGTGGCCGTAGCGATCGTTTACCTGCTTGAAGTTGTCCAGGTCGAGGGCGATCAGCGTGAGGGGTTGGTTGGCGCGTCGGCTTCTCTCGCATTCGAGCTTGAGCCTGTAGTCAAAGTAGCCTTTGTTGAACAGGTGGGTAAGGGCGTCGCTGATCGCCAGGCGGACGTACTCTTCGTTTTGTCCCAGGAGCTGCGAGTGCTTGTGCCGCAGCCTCTCGGCTTCTACGGTGGCGACGGTGCCCCTGACCAGGACGAGCACCAGGCCGAGTAGCGCCCCCGCGAACACCACCTCCCGGTTGTACGCCACGCCCGCCGGGAAGATGCGAAAGAGAAACGAAGGCGCTATTGGTTCCAGGGCCAGCAGCACCAGGGCCAGCCCAGACAGGAACGGCAGCCAGGGCGATGTGGCTCGCCAGGCGCTCACCTGGCCGGTGGCTGCATCTCCTTGCCGCCCGCGCCTGATGCTGGTGTAAACCGCGCCGGCAGCCAGCACAGCCGCAAGCACCTGCCCGCTCGCCACGATGGCCTCATTCTGCCCGGTCCCGATCCAGTCCCACCCCAGGTACACGGTGCCCGCCAGCATCGCCCCGAGGGCCACGGCGTGGGAGTTGGGCAACGGGTCTTCGGCCAGGTAGCGCAGCATGACGATAGCCGCGCCTAACCCGAGGAGCGCCGCCAGGAACAGGGCGTTCCAGGTAAGCCCTTCCGCCGCTGTGGCCGCACCCGCGTACTTCGTTTCGAGGCCGATGCTGCCCTTGGCCGCCCAAGCTAACACCCCTGCGAATCGTTCCAGCAGGGCCGCGCCCGCCGTCACCGTAGCCAGTGCCCCCAGCACCAACCCGGCGCGGGTGGTTAGCGGCACGTAGCGGCAGACGAGCAATATTGCCACCACCCACGAGAAGATACCCGCTATGTTCGAGGCCTCCGTCATTGGGAGGACGATAGCCAGCCCGGTGGCGCGTTCCATGTGCGGGTAGACGGCACCTATGGCGAGCAGGGATAGCCCAATTGTGAAGGCGCTCCAGAAGGGCCGGTGCGGGCGGGGCACTCGCTCGAGGGTCCGCCTTCGGAGGCGCATGACCCACACGGCTATAGCCGCCAAGGTGAGTACCAGTGCTGCCGCTATGGTCATGGGGATAGCCTCTACACTTCCGGTCGGGTGGCCGAGTAACGCATGCGCGGTATATGGTGCACGTCCAGCGGGTCTAAATGTACCCTACCGGCCCGTGTCCTGGATAGATGGTCTTCGAGCCTAGGGACCGAATTTTCTCCCAGCTATCGCGGATGACGCTCTCCTTGTCCTCGGGTGCGGCCATGAGCGGGGTCAGGTCGCCGGTGAAGGCCGGGCCGTCGTCAAGGACCAGGGTAATACTATCATCCGAATGCCCCGGCGTGCTGATGATTTCACCACTAATACCTATACTCGCCAGGAAATCGCGACTCTCTTCGAGGGAGAGCACAACATTACCTGCGGGATCAATGTCAGCGTAGTTGTGCTCTGGTTTCATGTAGGTGCGCAGGATGGGTATAGCTGCGACCTGCGTTACCGCCACGATGAGTTTGGTCCCGGTGCGTTTCAGCTCTTGCGCGAGGCCGGCGTGGTCGGGGTGGTAGTGGGTTACCAGGAGGTACTTGATGTCGGGCAGCGCTATGCCCACTCGCTCGCACGCGTGCCGCAACTTGGGCAGCGTTCCCGGCCAACCAACGTCTACAAGCAGCCTGGGGAGGGTGTCTGCTATCACGTAGTAGTTGGTGGAGTCGTAACCGACGTTGACGATGTTCACCTGATATGTCCGCCGTTAATCAAGCGATATTTGCAAGCTGTTTGAGGGTAAGCAGCCAAAGTTGGCCTGTCATCCTGAGCGTAGCGAAGGATCAGTGGCCCGTTCTTGACCCTCCGTATTACAGTACGAGGTTCCTCTTACGACCAGCATCCACAACGTTGAGGACCCTCGCCTACCCACCTGATCCTTCGCTACGCTCAGGATGACAAGAGGGGAGTAGGGTTCCTATAAAGCAGGAGCATCACATTCACGCACCATGTTTAGTGTGCCGCATCACGTTTCACGTTCCACGTTCCAGTCCTCAGCCTTCCGCCTCCCCCATCTCCTCCAGCACCTCTGCCACTGTCTCCTGCCACTTCCCGCCTGCGCGGGCGCGGTTGATGCGTACCTGGTGGGGGCTGGTCTTAAGGAGGTCTTTGTGCTTGCGTTGCAGGCGCATGCGGACGTGCTCAGGTATGGGGCTGTCTTCCGGCACGACGATTAGGTACTCCTCGGCCAGGGCGCGAATCGACTCGACCCCTGCGGTGATGGCGAGGCCCTTCAGGCGCACCACTTCGAGCAGGTTGGCGGCGGGTTCTGGCAGCGTGCCGAAGCGGTCCTGTAGCTCCCGGCCGAAGTCGCGTACCTGCGCGGGGGTCATGCTGGCGGCCAATCTCTGGTAGAGGCGCAGGCGCACGGCGGCGTCCGGTACGTAGTCCTCTGGCAGGAAGGCGGTGATGGGCAGGTCAATGGATACCGTGGGTGGCTCTTCCGATTTTTGGTTTTGGATTTCGGGTTTTGGATTGGGCAGGGTGGATGCGGTAGTTTGGTCGTCGGTGGTGCCTGTGCGTTGCGCTCGTTTGCGTTCGGAGCGGACGCGATCTACGGCGGAGGCCAGGAGGCGGGTGTAGAGGTCGAGGCCGACGGCGGCTACGTGGCCGCTCTGTTCCGGGCCGAGCAGGTTGCCCGCGCCCCTGATTTCCAGGTCGCGCAGGGCTATGCGGAAGCCGGAGCCTAGCTCGGTCGCCTGCTCTATGGTGGAGAGACGTTCGCGGGCGGTGACGGTGACTTTGCGGCCTGAGTGGTAGAGGAAGTAAGCGTAGGCGCGGTTGGCCCCACGTCCCACCCGGCCCCTTAGCTGGTATAGCTGCGCCAGGCCCAGCTTGTCGGCGTGGTCTACGATGAGGGTGTTGGCGTTGGGTATGTCCAGGCCCGACTCGATGATGGTGGTGCAGATGAGCACGTCGGCCTCGCGGGCCACGAACTTCTGCATCACTTTTTCGAGCATATCCTCCTGCATCTGCCCGTGCCCCACGATGAAGCGGGCCTCCGGCACCAGCGCCTCCATTTCGTACGCCAGCTTGTCTATCGTCTCCACGCGGTTGTGCACGAAGAAGACCTGCCCGCCGCGCTCAAGCTCACGCAGTATCACCTCACGCACCAGTTGCGGGCGGAAAGCGGTTACGTAAGTCTTGATGGGCAGGCGGGCTTCGGGCGGGGTCTCGATAAGCGAAAGGTCGCGCACGCCGGAGATAGCCATGTAGAGGGTGCGCGGGATGGGCGTGGCCGAGAGGGTGAGCACGTCCACCTCGGCGCGTAGCTGCTTGAGGCGCTCCTTGTGCCGCACACCGAAGCGCTGCTCCTCGTCCACCACCACCATGCCGAGGTTCTTGAACTGTATAGACTTCGATAGGAGCATGTGCGTGCCGATGATGATGTCTATCTTGCCCTCGGCAAGGTCCTTGACGATCTTTGTCTGCTCCTGCCGGGAGCGGAAACGCGAGATCATAGACACCGTGACCGGGAATGCGGCCAGGCGCTCGCTGAAGGTGTTGAAGTGCTGCTGGGCCAGCACGGTGGTGGGCACCAGCACTGCCACCTGCCGCCCGTCCATGACCGCTTTGAAGGCCGCGCGCAGGGCCACCTCGGTCTTGCCGTAGCCCACGTCGCCGCAGATGAGGCGATCCATCGGGCGCGGCTCCTCCATGTCGGTCTTGACCTCGGAGATGGAGCGCAGTTGGTCGGGCGTCTCGACAAAGGGGAAGCTCTCTTCAAGCTCGTACTGCCAGGTCGTGTCGGGCGAATAGGCGAAACCCCCGGCGGCCTCGCGGTTGGCGTAAAGCTCCAGCAGGTCGCGGGCCAGTAGCTCGGCGGCCTCCCGCACCTTGCGCTTGGTACGCGACCACTCGGCGGTGCCCAGGCGATGCAGGGCGGGAGGTGGCCCCGCGCCTATGTAGGGCGCTACCCGGTCGGTCTGGTCGGCGGGCACGTACAGGCGGTCGCCCTCGGCGTAGAGGAGGAGCATGTACTCGCGGTCGGCACCCCCCGCTGTCATATGCACCAGGCCGCCGAACTTAGCGATACCGTGCTCCACGTGCACCACGTAATCGCTCGGTTTTAGCTCCAGCAGCATCTTCTCACGCAGGATGGCGGCGGCATCGGAGGTGGAGCGGCGGGTCTGCCCGGTGGCGCGGCGCACCCCTGTCTGAGAGCGCCCGAATATCTCCATGTCGGTGAGCAGCAGCGTGTCGGTGTGGGTGCCCTGCATCAGCTGCCACCCGGCGGCGAGCGAGCCTTGCAGCAGGTTGACCGTGCCGGGCGACGGCGGCGAAGCCAGCGACTCGTTCAGCCCGCCCGCACCCTGTGACAGCGCGGCAGGCTCCACGCCCACGATGTTGCGGTTGCCCGGTACCGCATGCAAATCGTCGGGCCGCTTGCCCTTGCGCAGGGTGGGGTAGACACCCTCATCTTCCAGCAACTCGCGCAGGCGGCTTGACTGCTGCGACACTATCACCACGCGCGTCCTGTTGCTGATGTACTCCTTCAGGTCCGCAATTACGTTGGGGATGTTGCCCGTGTAGAGCCGGGTGCCGGTAAAGGGTGGGGCTTCAATAGCTCCCTCAGCGCCCCCGCCTATAGAGAGCGTGGGCAGCCCCTGGCCGTGCGCCGCTACCTCTTCCCAACTGAGATATGGCCGCTCAAGTCCGGGCGGTAACTCACCGTTGTCGATGAAGCCGTGGTAAAGCTCCGAGGCCTGCCGCTCTATCTCGGAGGCTTCCAGGCGTATCAGTTCGGGGTCGTCCAGCACGAGCAGGGGCGGCTTATTGTCGCCTTCGGGCCGGAGCGCGGCCAGGTAGTCCGCAAGGCTCGCCAGGGGCCGGGTGTAGAAGGGGGAGAAGAGTTCCTGTCCCTCGAAGCACTCCCCGCGACTGGTCTTCTCTAGCTGGTCGCGCCACTCCTCCAGCACTTCCTCACGCAGGTTCGAGGCGTCGATATCACGCAGTTGCTCGTACGCACGCTCGTGCTTCCAGAGGGGCAACTCGCAGGAGGGCGTAATTACCAGGGCGTTGGCCTGTCCCTCGGAGCGTTGGGTGAGGGGGTTGAACTGGCGGATAGAGTCTATTTCGTCGCCGAAGAACTCCACGCGGATAGGCAGGTTGGACGTAGGGGGAAAGAGGTCCACTATGCCGCCGCGCCTGCCGAACTGCCCCGGCTCCTCCACAATAGCGGCGGGTTCGTACCCCAGTCCCACCAGGTGGCTCAACAGGTCGCTCATCACCACCCGCTCCCCACGCCTGATGACGCGGATGGCGTGCCGCAAATCGGCGGGCGACAGAGTTGGGGTCATCAGCGCGAACACCGAGGTGACTATTATAGGTGCCTGTAACTGGGCACCTCTAGCGGGGTTCTGGACAAGCTCGTGCAGCGCGGCCGCTACCGAGCCTGACGCCTGGCTGTCACCACCCGCCCCCTGCGCGCGCAACTCCGGCTGTTGCAGCATGGCTATAACCCGCAGCCGCTCACCGATGATGGTGGGGTCGGGGGCTATGCGCTCGTAAGGCAGCAGGTCGGGGGCCGGGAAGAAGAGAATGGGCGTGCCCGGCGGCGAGTAGGCAAGCAGGCCCTCGTATAGCTGCCGGGCGCGCTCGGACCGGGGAGCGACCACTATCAGCGGGCGGCCCGACTGTGCGGTTACGTCGGCGTGGAGGGCCGCCAGCACGTAGGGCCGCGCGGCGTCCATCGGGGCCTCAGCCCAGACGTTCTCCCCCGAGGCCACTCCGCGCGCAATCGCCCCGTAGCCCCGCTGGTCGTATAGCAGCGGCAACAGACCGGAGAGGCTCATGTTGTGCCCCGATTTGGGAATTGGGATTTCGGATTTCGGATTTGTTTCTCTACTAACAGCCAAATCCGAAATCCGCATTCCGAAATCCGAAATGTCACTTCGCTTCCTCCCGGATGATGTGGCGTATCTTGTCTATCCAGCTTTCCCGCTTGGGTGGGGGCGGGGCTTCTGCTTCTTTTATACGCTGCTGAAGCTCCTGTGGCGTTGGCTCGGGAGTGGGTTTAGTGGCGGGCTTGCCCTGTTCTTCCTTGGTGTTGTACTTGTTCATCGCCCGCTCCATGCCCATGCTGATGATCGATTCGATGGCCTCGGCGGCGCGCGGGATGGTGCCGTCCATCACCTCCTGCTCGTCTTTTGTGAAGCGGCCGAGCACCCAGTCTATCTGCTTGTAGTCGGAGATGGCGGGCCTGCTGATGCCGATGCGGATACGCGGGAAGTTCTGCGTGCCCAGGTGCTGTATCACGCTCTTCAAGCCGTTGTGCCCGTTGGCGGACCCCTTCTCGCGCATGCGGATGGTGCCCACGGGCAGGTCAAGCTCGTCGTAGATGACTACCACCCTGCTGGAAGGCAGCTTGTAGAAGCGGGCCAGCGCGCCCACCGCCCTGCCGCTGTCGTTCATATAAGTCTGCGGCCTGGCGAGTATCACGCGGGTGCCCCCTATTTCGCCACGCGCGATTTCGGCATCGGCCTGCTTGGTGGAGAAGCGCAGCCCGTGCCGCCGCGCAAGCTCGTCCACGGCCATGAAGCCGACGTTGTGCCGGGTAGCCGCGTACTTGGGTCCGGGATTGCCCAGTCCGACGACCAGGAGAGGCATGTTTTCTTGTGAGGGGTTTTGCTGCATAGCCCCCAATTATAACGTGTTTGGGGGCCGGTGTTCAGGGGCTAGAGACCTATTCTTTGGGACCACGTCAATGTTGGATAACAACACCCCAGCCGCCCGCTGTCACTCTGGATGCTTCTCGACCCGATAGCGACTATGCTTCTATCGTCTTGGTCCTGGAGTCTCCTCAATAAAATAGGGATAGATGCCAGAGGGCTTTGAAACCTTGCTAAAGGTGTTTTGCTCGTCGTTTGGGAGCATTTGGAAGGCTGTAGCGGAAAGCCAGAGGGCAAGGATGACGAGCCCAATCAATACTACGGACTCCCTCACACGGTGAAGACTTATCACTTTTCTCCTATCGCCATTAGCCTTAATTTTCAAGTGTCCGCATAACGCTTAGACTCTGTACCTCAATGTATCTATAGACATGCAATGGGAAAGAACTCCAGCCTCCATCATTACGCTGTCTGCCATCTACTCGAATATCTCTTGGGTAGCCTTTCCCGTCGTCAAAGTTAATCACGTAGTCAAGTGGGAAGCCCATTTGCTCGAATGGTCCTTCATCGATTGTCTTCTCAACTTCTTGAAACAGACCGTCGATAGTCAAGAACCTTACGTCTTCGCCAGTGGCTTCGGTCTGTGTGGGCTTATCGAATAGCGCATATTGAACGATGGATACTCTGTCGCCTTCTACTCTCAGCGTCCAGGTTCCACACGAATTGAAGTTTCCTATTCCAATCGCACAGGACTTCACACGATAGCTCACTACCATCTCGTATTCGATAACTCTTTGGGATTGCCATTTCGCCAGAGCGGAGTCGTAGTCACTCCTGGAGGCATTTATGGTACCGTGGTCAGGTGGAGAAGAAATCACCCAAAGTGCCATGCCTGCCGCCAGGACCATTGCAAGTGCCCACTGGCCTTTTGAGATACGTGCTAACGCCTCCATGCAGCGAGTATAACAGGGAAAGAAAGACGTCAAAATAGCCAATGTGGTGGAACTAACATGACCCTTATGGCGCCGCTGTTCAGGGGCTAGAGACCTATCTGAGTTCGTTCTTTAGCATGGCGCTCGGTTTGAGTATTACTTCGACGCGCCCGAACCGGCCTAGGGCCTTCCTTGCCCGTTCGTAAAGCGGCTTGAGGGCTTGCGACTTCACCTGGTAAGCGCCGTTAAGTTGCTTCGTCATTAGCTCGCGCCCGCTGAAGACGGTCACTGTAAAAGTGCCTGGGTCTCGCCCGGCGGCCTTGATACGCCTGGTGAGATCGTCCAGCGCCAACAACAGGGTCAGGTATTCACCTTCGTCCGGGATGCGCTCGCCGGTATGCCTGGTCCTCGCTTGGTGGCTATGCCCTTTGCTGGTGGTAAGCCTGTAGGTGCCCGTGCATGGTGCATAGCCCATCCTGGACTGCTCACCGCCATCAAGTTGCGTCAGCAGGAGTACGACGTAGTCACTATCAGACTGCCAATCGTGGGGGTACCTGGATTCTGTCGGCTCCAAATTATCGTCGGTGGTGGTTTCTACTGCGGCGGCTTCACTTGCATCTGTGTCGAGCTTGACGCCAAATTGCGCTAGCGTCTTGTCGCCCGGCATTTCACGCCCCGATGCTATTTGGGCTGACCTGAAGCGCTTGTGGGTTACTTCGTCGAAGTTGAATGCCGCGAGCGTGGCAAGCTCATCCGCCACTTCGTTATATTGATTGCTGGCGTGCCCCTTGACCCAGCCTAGCTCGATGGTCGCACCTGTTGACTTCTTTGCGGAAGCCAGCGCTCTGTCATACTCAGCCCACAGATCGGTGTTCTTCTTGCGCTGCCACACACCGTTGCCGCAGAACACCGTGTACTTGCTGTCGGTCCAGATGTAGATTTGCTGCGGCTCTGCCTGGCTTTTTCCCAGCTTGTGTATCAACTGAAACGCGGCGAGCACCCCGGCAATCTCCGCCCTGTTGTTACTCGTCTGCGGTTCTGCACGACGCGCCGCTATAAAGCCGCCCAACTCGATTCGAGCGCACGGTTCCGGCCTGTCCTGCCGGTCGCGGTCTATTGGGTCTCTAAAGCCGACTGCTACAACGGCAAAACCGCTTGGTCCTCCTGGATTACTTATCGGCGCTGAACCATCCGTGTAGACCTCTATGGTGTGGCACGCCCTGAAAGCTTCCACCTTGTCAGCGTGGGCCAGTTGGTCCTCTACCGCCTGTTTGGCAACAAGCCATTCAGGTGCTTCGCCTGTATCCATGTTGGGGAGCCGTTGCATAGTGGGTAGTCTCTTCCTTTGCTGGTCGTCCAGGTGCCTCTCTTAGGAGAGTTGCAGTAGGACTTACGAAGAAAAAGGCGCTGGCATAACACCAGCGCCTTTTTCTGTAAACGAGCCTCGACTTACTTGATCTTGTTGTATTCCTGGATCGCCTCCTGGTGGCGGCCCTGCTTCATGTAGAGGTCGCCGCGTACCTGGTGGTAGTGGGCGTCGCCTTGCATCTCGCGCTCGTAGTCGTTAAGCTCCTCGGCGATGAGGCTGAGGAACATCGCGGGCACGTTGCGCTTGCGCAGCACTCGCCGGTAGACGCGTAGGGTAGTGCTGATGTCGCCTAGCTGGCTGTAACCGGCGGCCAGGGCCATGTGCGCGCCGATATCATCGGGGTTCGCCTCGACTAGCTGGCGTAGCGCCTCGAAGCCCTCTAGCTCAGGCAGCGGGCCGGAGGTGTACATGCTGCGGCCGTCACCGACCTTCGGCATCTCCACATTCGTGGCTTCCTGCTGGCCCTGCATAGGCTGGTAAATGTACTCCGGCACCTGCGTGGGTACGGGAGTGGGTGCCGGTGCGACCGAAGGCGTAGACGGCACGGCAGGCGTAGGTGCGGCAGAGACAGGTGCCGCCTCCTCTACAGTGTCCACCTCCTGTACCGGCTCCTCCGCGGGTGTTTCCACCGGGGCGGCTTGGGGAGCAGGCGCTGTACTCGCAGCGGCAGCAGCAGCCCTGCCACGCGACCTCTTCGGCTCGGGTGCGGAGGGCGTTTCTAGTGCTTCCTCAGGTGTCGGCTCGGGTGCCATCTCCGGTGTGGGCTTCAGCGCGTGGGTCTGCTTGCTGCCCTGCGCGCTGGTGGCTTCTACGTCCTCGGCCTCCGGCTCTTCATCCCCGAGGGGGCCGGTGGTCATGCCTTGCAGGTCCAGGCTATCGGGCAGGGTGGGCAGGCCGGGCGAGGTAGCATCGGCCCAGGACACGCGTGCCTTCACCGCGCTGCTATCGTCCGCCGCGGCCTTCTTGCGGCCCCTGCCGGTAGTCGTCGGAGGCTGCGCTTCCACAGTTGGCTCAGGCGTAGCTGCCGGTTCGGGTGCAGGTGCAGGTGTGGGTGTGGCAGGCATCGCGGCGGCGGGCCTGGCAGCCTCGTCCACCGTTGAGGTATCGTCCGTCAGCCAGCCCGTAGACTTGCCACGGTCGGATGCGGGCCGCGAGGTGCTCATGAAGAGGGAGGTGTCACGTTCGGTGCCCTGCCACGACTCCTCGTCGTCCTCCGGCTCCTCGGCGGGCGCGGCCGGACGCTCGCTCCACAGCGACCCACCAAGGTCGGGAGAGATCAGTTCGCCGGTGGTGCCGGGACGCCGCGCCTTCCTGGGGTCGAGCATACCCGTAGGTATCTCCTGCTCTTCCTCCAGCCTGAGTTGTGAGTAGTCGAACGGCTCGATATCGAAGTCGGGGTCGGGAGCGGCTTCCTGGGCGGCTGCCACAGGTTCGGCTACCGGTTCCGGGAACAACGGCTCCGGCGCTACGGGCTGAGGGGCTACCGGTTGAGTAGCCACCGGCTGGGGGGCTACAGGCTGGGGGGCTACAGGCTGGGGGGCTACCGGTTCGACCAGCGGAGGCTCGAACAGCAGGCCGGTCTCTTGCGCCTCGCCGCCCATCATGTCCAGGTCGTCGTCTATACCACCCATTGAGAGCGTTGTAGTAACCGCTGAGGTCCACCCACCGCCGAGTCGTCCTGTCTCACGCCTTGCGGGCTGAGGGGCTACCGGCTCTGCGGGCTGTGTTGGCTCTACCGGCTCGACTTCGGCCTGGGGTTCGGGCAGCGTTGGTGCCTGTGCCTGGGCCTCCATCTGGGCGCGCAACTGGGCCTGCAACTGCGACTGCGTAGCCGTTTGCTCCACATCCTCTTCCGGCTCCAGGAAAGAAGCGATAGGAGAAGTTAGCTGCGAGAGAGCGGGCGAAGTGGGCGTGCGCGGCGCATTTGGCGTTGTTTGCGCGGCGTCCAGAGCCGCCGCCGTGTTGAACGCGGTCATATCCTCCGCGCTGCCCACGGGGGCACCGTCAAAGATGTCGGCCAGTACGTCGAGATTGGCCGTGGCGCGCATCGGGTCGCGGTTGGAGGGCAATACGCCAAGCAGCTCCTCGGTGTTGAAGCCGTAGGCGTCTTCCTCAGGTGCCAGGCCAAGCGAAGTGAAGTCGAAAGGCTCAATTGGCGGCAATTCCTCGTAATGAGGCTCGTCCGACGATGCCTCGGCCTGGGCTTCGACCGCCACCGCAGGCTCTGCTTCCAACTCCATAGCGGGTGCGGCCTCAAGTTCCGCCTGCGGCTCCGCGTAGGTCTCGGCCTGGAAAGTGGGCGCAAGCTCAAGCTCCTCGACATCCACTGGGGCTTCCGCCTCGGCGGTGGGTGCCAGCATGCTCGCATCGAACGGCGCTACGTCGAAATCGTCTGCCTGGGTAAAGCCTTCTTCGGCAGCAGACTCAAGCCCGGCGGGCGCGGCGAACGCCGGTTCGGCATCGTCCTCCGCAGTTTCGCCGGTAAGTTCTTCGGGGGTTGCGACCAGGGCTTCCTGCTCGAACTGCACAGGCTCGGGCGGCGCGAGCGGCTCGACGGCCTGCATAGGCAGGGTTTCGCCCTCGGCGGCGTCTTGAGTGCCCGCGCCAAGGTCCATATCCACGTAGCCCTGCCTGGCGAGCACTTCCAGGTCGGAGGTGTCTTGCAGCCAGAAAGGCAACGGACCCTGGCCCGCGTCCTCGGCGGCAGGCTCCATCTCGGCTTCTGCCTGGGTAGCTTCCAGCGCTTCAGCGGGGCCAGCCTCGGCCTGCGTCTCAGCGGGCGCGGCCCCATACTGTAGAGGCTCCATGTCGAACTCGTCCTGCGGCTGCAAGTAGGAGTCCACGCCGGAGGCAGTGGGGGCGGGTTGGGCGGGTTGCTGGCTTTCCAGCACGGAGGGGTCGAGCAACTGGCTAGGGTGCCCGTCATCGAACATGAAGCTGTCGAACTCAAGGGCGTCACCCGCCGACGTGCCACCTACCACAGTCTCCGGGGCCTGGGCATGGGCTTCCGCCTCATCAAGCGGTACCACATAGTCCAGTTGCGGGCCATCGTAGCCGGGGGCCGCTACTTCATCTAAGGTAGATGTGTAATTGTTCTCAGGCGGCGCGCCCGTCATTTCGCCCCAGCCGGGCACAAGAGATTCTTCCGGTCCGGCGACCGCAGGCTCGGCAAGGGCCGGACCGGCGGAGGCGCTGTAGGCGTTTTCGAACGGCAATCCCGCCCACTCCTGGGTGCTCTCGGGGCGCTCCTGCACCGACGTGCCCGCGCTCATCGCTGCCATTGTGGCAGGGGCCTCGGCGATCATGGGCGGCAGGTTGGCAGGCAGGCCGTACAGGGCCAACAACACCTGGCTGAAGTCTTCCACGGAGCCGAGAGTCGTATCGTTCCAGGTAGTAGGGTCGTTTTGCGTTTGCTCTGTATAAGTGCTTGCTGCCGCATACGGGGTGGCGGGTGCGGGGACGGCCAGTGTCTCCTCAGGCTCAGAGTGCAGGGTTGTTGGGGTCAGAGGCCCGGTGCGGATGCGCTGGCCCAGCGGCCCGGTAGGGCTTTTGAAATAGGCGGGGTTGATGGGTCCGGCGGGCGAAGGCTGCATGCTCTCGCTCTCGGCCTGGGGGCCAGCCGTTGAAGCGGCCGCGGGGGTGCGCAACGGCCCGGTACCCGTACTGGGCATCCCGCCAAGAGGCCCCGTGCCCCGGCGCATACCCAACGGCCCGGTGCCACGCGGCATGGTTGTGCCCGGGGCGCCCTCGGTGCCTTGCTGCCCCTGCAACTGCGATAGCCGTGCGGCCAGGTTGCTGCTGGAGTGCTGGCTGCCCAGTGGTCCCGTGCCACGGGGTGTAATCGGTGGGGGGGTCTGCTGTTGTTCGTAGCCCTGCTCCGCGTGGAGAGCGGACTGGTACGGCTGGAACAGTGGCTCAGGCTCGGCCTGCTGCTGGGCTTGCGACTCCACGCCCGCCAGGAAGGACGGTAGCGGCACATCTTGCCCCGTGAAATCGAAACCGGGTGCTGCGGGCGGGGCAGGTTGAGCAGGTTGGGCGGGCGTTTGTACTGCGGACTGCCCTCCACCTAGCGGTCCGGTGCCGCCTGTGTGTGCTGCCAGGTTGGCGGCAAGTGGGTTCACGGCCGTCACTACACCCATGTTGGGGTCGGTGTTCAGACTGCCCAGGGTAGGGAGCGGCCCCGTGCCAGGGTCGAACATGAACGACTCGAACTCGATATCCTCCGCGTTGAACTGCCCCGAAGGCTGGTCCGACGCCGGGTTGGTGGCCGAGTTAGCCGTGTCCTGCATCTTCATCAAATCCTGCCAGCGACTATCATCCTGAGCCATGTTTTCCTCCATTTGGGATTTCGGAATGCGGATTTCGGATTTAGCAGGATTGCGGTCTCGCCCTGACCCCGCAACCCGAAATCCCAAATCAGTCGGTACTCTTCTCGGCTTCCGCTACCGTAGCGCTCAATTTGTCGTAATATCCCAGCAGGTTTTGTACCCTGTCGGGTGGTGTTTCGCGGGTTTGTAGATAAATGGTCAGCGCGTCACGCGGGGTCATCTGCTCGATTACCTGGTCTCCCAACCGCATACGGTGTGCCCTCGTATAATTGGTAGTGACCGCCATGAAAGCCGGGCGGTGCGAGTTGAGCGCTTGTCGAATTTCGTCCTGGCGCAGGTCGCGCTGGTGTTCCGGCGTGGTGTCGATGACGAGGCGCACTATCGCACCCTCGATATCGACCGCCCGTTCTTCGATGCGGCGTAACACCTCGTCGGTGGGGAAGTCGCAGTCGGCGTTCACCTTTATCGTGCGGAACGGTCGCGCCTTCACCTCGTGGAAGGTGTGCGTCACCTCTCGCTGACCGTCGGGACCGGGGTCGCTTATCTCCACCGTGACGAAACCCTTGGCGTCTCGCTCCTCACCGAAGTCGATCCTCTCCAGTGAGCCGGGGTAAACAATCGGTGGCTTCTGGTGGCTGAGCACCTGGTGCTTGTGGATGTGGCCCATAGCGACGTAGTCGATGCGGTTGTCCATCAGCATCGCCTTGGGGTAGACTACGTCCTGCCCCAGCATGATCTCCTTCTCGGTCGAGAAGACCGCACCCTGCACCGAGGCGTGGGCGGTCAATATCACCGGCAGCGAGGTATCCACCTTCTCGAGCGACTGGTCGATGAAGCCCTCCACCAGGTTTATCATCTCGCGGTTGAGAGAGTCGGGGTCGAGGTTGCGGAAGTCCTTGTTGCTCAGCATGTAGCTGCGCGACAGCCACGGGATGGCGATAATCTGCACAGGCCCGGCCTTCGTGTCCACCACGTGAAAGCTGGGCTTCTGGGCTACTTTCACGCCGGGTACCGCCAGCGTGCTGTAAATCTCCACCGTGTTGGCGCGCGAGAGGGCATTGGGCACGTCGTGGTTGCCCACCAGAATGAATGTGGGCAGGCCCGCCGCCGACAGCTTGTGTATGCACCTGGCGAACTCTCGCTGCACGGTGGGTGTAGGGTCGCGGTTCTTGAAAATGTCGCCCGCGATCAGGACAAGGTGCACGTCGTTATTCAGCGCCCAGTCGAGCGCCTCGTTGAGAGTCTTCAGGAAGTCGCCAAGCCGGGTAGAAAGACCTGTGGCCGGGTCGATCCGGCCATAGTTCTCCATACCCAGGTGGATATCGGCGAGATGTAGTATGCGTAGTGTCATTTGGAATTTGGGATTTGGGAATTCGGATTTCGGATTTAGCTGATATCGGAACAAATCCGAAATCCGAATTCCCAAATCCCAAATGGGCATGATGGTACCAATCGTGCAGAGGTACTATGACCCCCTGTGTGCGAGTATAGCACCCGCTATATGGGGTGTCAACCAGTACCTATGGTACAATAGGCCTACTACTATATAGCCAAAATGATGCTGGGTTCTGTATCTGAAACGTGAAACGTGAAACGTGATGCGGCTTGTGTTGTTTGGTACGTGGATTTGAAACTGCTCCTGTTGCAGGACCGTCTTCCGCCTTTGTCATTCTGCGCGCAGCGAAGAATCTCGTCCAGCAGTACATGGTACCACCTTTCTTTAGGCGGCACTCTCCCGTAGGAAAAGGGCAATACCTTAGTTAAGGACGAGATTCTCCGCTACGCTCAGAATGACAAAAGCGAGCAGGGTTCCACAATGCGATTCGCATTGCATTCACGTACCCTATTGAGCAAACCGCATCACGTTTCACGTTTCACGTTTCACGTTTCAGAACTCCGTTTCAGCCCCAAGCCAGGAGGGTACGATGACGTATCGGATTACGCTGATTCCGGGGGATGGAATCGGGCCGGAGATTTCGGAGGCTACGCGGAGGGTGATTGACGCGCTCGGCGTGGATATTGACTGGGACGTGATGGAGGCGGGCGAGGCGGTCATCGCCAGGGGTGGCAATCCGCTGCCGGAAGAGGTGCTGGAGTCGGTGCGCCGCAACAAGGTGGCGATCAAAGGCCCCATTACCACGCCAGTGGGTAAGGGCTTCCGCTCGGTGAACGTAGGGCTGCGCAAGGCGCTCGACCTGTACGCTAACATCAGGCCGACCAAGACGCGCAAGGGCGTGCGCTCCCGCTTCGACAACGTGGACCTCGTAATCGTGCGCGAGAACACCGAGGACCTGTACGCGGGCATCGAGTTCTTCGAGGGCAGCCAGGAAGCTAACGACCTGATAGGCTGGATCAAGGAGCGCAACGGCGCTACCATCCGTCCCGACTCGGCCATCAGTATCAAGCCTATCTCTATATCAGGGAGCCGCCGCATCGTGGAGTTCGCCTTCAAGTACGCCGAGGACAATGGGCGCAGGAAGGTGTCGGCGGTGCACAAGGCCAACATCATGAAGGCCACCGACGGCCTGTACCTGCGCACTGCCGAGGAAGTGGCCGCCCAGCACCCCAACATCCAGTTCGAGAACGTGATAGTTGACAACATGTGCATGCAACTGGTGCAGAAGCCGGACCTGTACGACGTGCTGGTGCTGCCCAACCTGTATGGCGATATCGTGTCCGACCTGTGCGCGGGGCTTGTAGGCGGTCTGGGCGTGGCCCCCGGCGCGAACATAGGGGAGGAAGTGGCCCTGTTCGAGCCGATTCATGGCAGCGCGCCCAAGTACACCGGGCAGAACAAGGTCAACCCGATGGCGATGATGTACTCCGGTGTGATGATGCTCAACTGGATTGGCGAGCGCGAGGCGGCCGACCGCCTGGAACGCGCCCTGGACGAGACTATCGAGGCGGGCGTGGACGTGACCTACGACCTCAAGCAGCGCCGCGACGACCCCA
Organism: Chloroflexia bacterium; assembly: GCA_036388595.1. Lineage (GTDB taxonomy): Bacteria > Chloroflexota > Chloroflexia > QHBQ01 > JADMIH01 > JADMIH01. Next base: position 13,905 of record DASVRN010000162.1, on the reverse strand, counting down.
CCGCCAAGTCCACCTCCGAAGTGGCCGATGCACTAATAGCTAAGCTGAAGGGGTAGTGGGTAGAGTTTAGAGACGAAACCGCAAAGGCGCAAAGAACGCAAAGGACGCGCAGAGAAGAATATTGTTTGGGGTGAAGGTAGGTGTGGTTACATAGCCGCACCTACCTTCATCTGTAGTGACGCTTGTAACGTAGTATTGGCATGATGTGGTTGGTAGAAATAGCTGGGGGTTGTTTATGAATAGCAGGCGCAATCGTCGCTTGGTGCTGCTGGCGGTGCTGCTGGTAGGGTTGGGGTTGTTGGTATGGAGGCCGAACAGCGTGCTGGGGCTGCTGACGCGGCCATTTGGCGTTTCGCTGGACGTGAGCGGCGGGGACGCGGCTGCTATCAAGGTGCCGGAGGGCTTCGAGGTAACCATCTACGCGAGTGGGTTGCGTGGGCCGCGCCTGATGGACGTGGGGCCGGATGGCACGCTGTTCGTGGCGGAGCGAGATGGCGGGCGGGTAGTAGCCCTGCCCGACAAGGATGGTGACGGACGTGCAGACGGTAGCATCACGGTCGCGGATGGGCTGACCAGGCCGAACAGCGTCTTTGTGCATTCGGGTGCCCTCATAGTGGGCGAGCAGGGGCAGATTTCTCAGCTTCGACTTGGTGAGAGCTACAAAGCTGCCGAGCGCAAGGTGCTGGTGCCCGGTCTGCCCGCCGGGGGCATACACAACAGCAAGACCGCCGTTGTCGGCCCTGACGGCCGCCTGTACGTGGCGATGGGTTCTACCTGCAACGTCTGTGACGAGAACGACGACAGGCGGGCGGCGGTATCAGTGTACGGCCTGGATGGGTCGGGAGGTGAGGTGTTCGCCAGGGGCTTGCGCAACGCCGTGGGGCTGGCCCCGAACCCCTGGACCGGAGAGGTATGGGCCTCCAATAACGGCCGCGACCTCATGGGCGACGACCTGCCGCCGGAGACGGTTTACGCGCTGAAGGAGGGCGGCGATTATGGTTGGCCCCGCTGCCACGCCGGTGACATACCGGACCCCGACTTCGGCAATAGTGGGAATGCCTGTGAGGGGGTAGAGGCTCCCGTCGTGGAGATGCAGGCGCACATGGCACCCCTGGGCATCGCCTTCTATAAGGACGGCAATTTCCCCGCCCCGTACAACGACAGCCTGTACGTGGCCCTGCACGGTTCGTGGAACCGCAGCTCGAAGGTGGGCTACAAGGTGATGCAGGTGCCCCTCAAGAACGGGCAAGTGGCCGGTGAAGCGGTCGATTTCGCCACCGGGTTCCTCGCTGCCGAGGACGCGATAACAGGCCGCCCGGCTGGTGTGGCCGCAGGCAAGGACGGCAGCCTGTTCATCTCGGACGACAAAGCAGGGTTCATCTACAGGGTGTCCTGGCAGGGCAGGTAATTACTGTTGCGCGGTAGAGCAAACTGTATCATCAGCCGGGACGTAGATTTAATGAAACAATGAAATATTGAGCCAAACATGAGAAAGGGGTGCATTACAGACATGGCTATAGCACAGCCCCTGACAATAGGCGAGCAGGCACCGGACTTCAACCTCGACACGCCGGATGGCCGCAAGATTACACTTAAGGACCTAACGGCGAACCGCACGCTCGTCATCTTGCAGCGTCACCTGGGGTGAACGGTCTGCCTCGATTACGTGGCGCAGTTGCGCTCGCATTACCCCACAATCAAAGCGGCAGGGGCCGAAGTGCTCCTGGTGACTTTCTTCCCGCCGAGCCGTGCCCGCAACTGGGCGCGCCGCTACAAACTGACCTATCTATTGGCCTCCGACGAGAGCCGTCAGGTCTACTTCGATTACGGTCTGCGTGATGCAAGCACGGCGGAGCTTTTTGGTCCGCAGAACTGGCTGCCCGGACTGAGGGCCACAATACGCCTGCGCACGACGCCTCACCACACCGAGCATGTCGCTCAGTTGGGTGGTTACTTCATAGTGGATGACACAGGTAAGCTGCTGTACTCTCACCGCTCGGAGAATGCTTCCGACCACCCCGACCCTTCGGAACTGGTGCGGATACTCACCAGCGCAAGCGGTTAGGAGGCCTCTCAAGAACGAAGATATGGTAGGTTAGCACATCAGCCCCACCTTGTCATTCTGAACGCAGCGAAGAATCTCGTCCCCCACCACCCAAATACCACCTTTCCTTCACCTACAAAGCACCGTAAGAAAGAAGAAACATCCTGGTGTAGGACGAGATTTCTCACTGCGTTCGAAATGACAAGGGCCGACTCTGCCGCCGCTATTGGGTTCATACTATTTATGCTATAGCTTCTAACCAGTCAGCACCTTTAGAGTCTCACGAGCAGAGCGTTCCCAGGTAAAGTGGGCGGCGCGTTCCAGCCCTTTGTGGCGTAATTCGGCTTGCAGAGCAGGGTCGCGCATAAGGCGCTGTACGGCCTCGGCCCAGGGGTGCGGGTCGTGCGCGTCGAGCAAGAGGCCGGCGTCGCCTACTACTTCGGGCAGGGAGGTAGCGGTTGAGGCGATCACCGGGGTGCCGCAGGACATGGCTTCCAACGGCGGCAGGCCGAACCCTTCGTAGAGCGAGGGGAAGGTGAGGGCCAGCGCGCCGGAGTAGAGGGCGGGCAGGTCGTCGCGCTCCACGTAATCGGCAAAGCGTATGAGATCAGTTAGCCCCCTGGCCCGTACCATCTCGAACAGGCTGTCGTACAGCCAGCCCCGCTTGCCCGCGAGCAGCAATTGAGGTGGTTGCTCCATGCTGCCCCTCAGTATGTCCCACGCTTCTACCAGCAGGCCCAGGTTCTTGCGCGGCTGCAACGTGCCGACGTGAATACCATATGGCGCTTGCACGCCGTATTTGGCTGCTACCTCTGCTCTGCGCGCTGCATCGTCCACGGGCGTGAAGATGGGGTCGCGGCCATGATATATCACGCTGATCTTGCGTGGGGGTACGCGGTAATGCTTTACCAGGTCGCGCTTGGTTGCCTCGGAGATGGCAATCACTCCGCGGGCGGACCTGGCACTGAAGTAGGTGGACAGGTGCAGATAGAAGCGGGAGAAGCGCGTATGTGCCTGCGGGTACTCAAGGTAGCCCAGGTCGTGCACCGTCACTACAGTGCGCCGGGGGTGCCATAGCGGCACGACGTGAGAGGGCACGAACAGCACGCCCGGCGGCCTGCGCAGCATTTCCCGTGACAGCCGCAGGTGCGTCCACATGCGGGGGAAGGGTGCCGGGACCACCTGCCAGTTGTGGGGCAGGTCGAACCCTAGCCTCTCTCTCGCTTCTTCAGCGGATGGCATGTTGACATAAAGGCGAAAATTGTAACGACCCGTTTCGGGCAGCCGAGTTAAGGCGTCGAGCAGGCTGGCGGAATAGTGCTCGGTGCCGGTGCGTTGGGCGATTACGGCGCGGCTAGCGTCTATGCCTATGATGGTAAGTCTATTAGTCATTCAGTAATCTGGCTTGCATATGCAGTCGGAAATCTCAGCCTTGCCGGTCTTCCCTGACCACCCAGAGCATGCCCGAAGATAGCGCGATAGGCCTGTAGTCGAGGTCTAGCCGCTGGAACAGGTCCGGTGATAGTAGGTAATTGGCGTGACCCAACTGTTGCTTGATGATTTCATCCGTGATTTCCGTCTGTCCGCAAATTCCAAATAGCTCCATACTCACCTCGGCAAAGTGGAAGGGGGCACGGCTATGCACAATCTCAGCAATATCGACTAACTTGGTATCTACTCTCCTTAACCACGGGTGATATTCATTACCCCTTTCGTAGTAGGGGACTACCTGTAAGAACATGGCAGTAGGGATTGATAGGATCAACCAGTCCCCAATGTCGTGTTCACTATTATAGAAATAGCTCTGACAGCCCAAGGTGCTATTATCCGGCAGTTCCAGAATACCGTACAGCCCGGGGTCGCTGATCTTTGGCTGCACCGGAGGCTCGCCATAATCTTCTTTGTCTAGCCAGGTGCCAGAAAGCCCCGGTGCTCTCCAAAGGGTCTGTAAAGCCAACTGCAAATGCTCGTCGCCTCCCTTCGGCAAGTACTCAATTGCTAACCCATATTGCATGCCATGCCAGCTTTGCGGGTCCAGGTAGCGGCTGCGGTTCACGGGCTTATCACCTTCAGCGCTTCTATCTCCCGCATCACCATCTCCACCGTAATCGCTCGCATCTCCGGCCCGCCTTCGATGTCGCGCACGTCTACGCCCAATATCTCGGTGGGGTGTGTACCGGGGGCGCGTAGGGCATGGTGCAGCCGCGGGTCGCCCCAGGGTGCCCAGCTACGCTCGTCGCTGGGGCCGTACAGGTGGAGGGTACGTTTGCCCAGGGCATCGGCTATATGCAAGGGGCCGCTGTCCACGCCCAGCACCATAGAGGCTTTGTCCAGTATCCAGGTTAGTTCCGCGATGCTGGCGGTGCGTCCCGACAGGTCCAGCGGCTTGCTGGTGGCGGCCTCAGCGATACGGGCGCACAGGGCCTGCTCGTTGGGCGCGCCCGTGAGTATGACGTTGAAGCCTTCTGCCGACAGCCTATCCGCGACCTCCGCCCAGCCCTTGGTGGTCCACAGCTTGTTAGCCCCTGCCGTGCCGGGGTGGATTACCACACGCGTCCGTGGTTCCGCGTTCAGCCAGGACTCAAGCAGACCGCTCGGAGGTTCGCTCATGTCGGGAGGGGTTAGCGGCGGTTGGCCTTGCGTGCGATCTATTTGTGAGGGGATGCCGCGTCGCGTTCCTACAGCCTCGATCATAAGCTGGGCCAGCCGCAGGTCTTGTTCGACTTCGTGCCTTCCTGCCGTGTGCGGTACCCGGTCGGTGAGCCAGCTTTGCATGCCGGGGGTGGCGTAGCCCCACCGCCTCGGCACGCCTGCCGCCCACATGAGGGCCGCGCCCCACCAGTGGTCGAACCGGAGGGTGACACCCAGGTCGTAGCCGCCTTTTGCTATTTGAGCCGCCGACCGCGCCAGCAGCCTGTACGGTTCGACGCCGCCCACGCGCTCCACGATGCCGGGGAAGGGCACCACCTCCAGCGCGTCCAAGTTGGGGTTGCCCTCCCACATGGCGCGGCCCCACGGACCTACTACTCCCGTTATGTGGGCGGCGGGGAAGGCTTGCCTGATGAGGTCCAGGGTGGGGGTGGCGAAGAGTAAGTCGCCCAGGTGGTCGGGACGCATGACCAGGATACGCTGTATCTGCCCGGTCTTGCCTTCACGGCGTGCCAGTTCGTTTCGGAGCGTGTGAGGCTGGCAGAAGATACGCACCAACAACTCGCGCGCCAGCATCTTCGGGTCAGCTATGCCCAACACCCGTATCAGCCCTCACCCAGCGGGATTTCCGACCAGGGGTGCCAGGTGCCGTCTGCCGTCTTGTAGATGAGGTAGACGCTCTCCACGTCCCAGGCGATGAACAGCCGCAAGGGCGCAAGCTCGCTGTACACGCGCTCAAGCTCCGCAGGGTCTGAGAAGAGGCCGACCGTCATGTGGGGTATGAACTCCTCGAACTGCCCGCCGTACGCCGGGTACTCGGGGAACTCGGCATGCACCGCTTCGTATAGGGAAGTGACACGCTCAGGCTTGGCGAGGCGCAGGTAGAGCACGCCATCGTCGGGGAAGATGCCGAAGCCCCGTATAGCCACGGCCCTGGGCGGGCATTTGGCGAATATTTGCCGCAGTTTCTCCTCGGCTTCCTCTATCTGGTCGAAGGGCACGAAGGGGTAGTCCACCGTAATGTGCGCCTCAATGCGCCAGATCTGCTCGGCGGCGTACTTCTGGCGGTAGTGGTCGGCGAAGCCCCGTATGTCGGGCGGCGGCACGATAACGATAGCCGTCTGCCCCGTGGGCGCTGTGGAGCCGGTGTCGAACATGATGCTCTATCTTACCCCATGCGCCCCGGCCTGAACACCCTCTGCACAGCCGCCCACACTTCGTCGGTGGAGACCATGTCGTGGTACTTGTCGCCTCCAGCCGCTGCCTTGCGCAACGACTCGGCCTCCGAAGACACCCCGGCGGGCGCGACTACCACGCTACGTCCTGATGGGTCCCACGGGCCGTATCGCGCAGGGTCGCTGGGGCCGAACACGGCGACCACCGGGGTGCGCACGGCCGTCGCAAGGTGCATGGCCCCGGTGTCGTGCCCCAGGAAGACGCTGCACCGCTGCAACAGCGCGCCCATCTCGCCCCACTGTAGCTTGCCCACCATGTCGGCCACGTACGGGCGGGTGGCGGGGAAGAGCGCGGCCTTGAAGGCTTCGGCGGCCTCCCGGTCCTGTTCCCCGGGACCGCCCAGGATGAGGATGTTGGCTTCGTACGTCTCGGCTATCCAGTCTGCCACGCGGGTCCAGCGTTCCGGCTGCCAGCGTTTGGCGGGCAAGTTCATGCCGGGGTTGGCTCCCCCTCCCAGGTGCAACGCCACCAGTCCGTACTCGCTTTCGCCTTCCTCGCCCAGCGCCTCCGAGAGCATCTGCCCGGCGCGCTGTTTGTCCTCGCCGGTGGGGTAGAACTCCAGGTATGCGGTGTCGGGGGGCGCTTTGATGCCGATGCTGCGCACCACGTCCAGGTACCACTCGACTTCGTGCCGGGCGCGGTTGGGCGGGCAGGGTACGGGGTGGGTGAGGGCTACACCCCGGCCCTGGCTGTCTAATCCGGCGCGTACGGGGGCGCGGGAGAGATAGGCCGCCATGTTCAGCATCGGGGAGCGGTCGAGCACGAGTGCGGTGCCGTACTGGTTGCGGCGCAGGTAACGCCCCAACCGCATGTAACTGCCGAGCGAGTGGTCCGTGTCCGGCACCCCTGCGTCTACTATCGAGTCGAGGTTAGGGTTGTTTCGCACGGCCGGGAGCGAGTACCCGCCGACGGAAAGCGCTATATGAGCCTCGGGGAGCGCTTTGCGAAGGGCGGCGAAGGCGGGGGTAGCCATGAGCAGGTCGCCCATGCAGCAGGGTTTGACGAGCACCACGCGCTTCAGGTGGGGGCTGTTCGTCGGCACTGGCTTACCACGACCAGGCCGCAACCGCCACGGCAGACCCACGATTTGTGCGGCAGTGCCTACCATCCCCGATCTGAGACCAGGCAAATCCAGTCGCCCTCCTGCCGCTTCTCCCTGGTGCGCAGCCCCACCCGCTCCAACGCCTCGACCACGCTGTCGCCCCGCTCGTGGAAGATGCCCGACGTTACCAGGGTGCCTCCCGATGCGAGCAGGTTGTATAAAGACTTCGATAGGTCGATGATGACGGTGGCGAGGATGTTGGCTACTATCAGGTCATAGGGCGCGTTGCTGTCGGCTGCCGTGGCGGAACCCTGCTCTACCGCGATTTGCCCCGACAGGCCGTTGCGCTCGACGTTCTCCCGCGTGGCGTCCACGGCTATCTGGTCGATGTCGAGGGCCAGCACCTGCGCCGAGGGGCCGCCCAGCTTGGCCGCCGCGATAGCGAGTATGCCGGAGCCTGTGCCCAGGTCGAGTATATTGCCGGGGCCACCGGGCTGCACGAACTCCTCAAGGGCGGCGAGGCACAGGCGGGTGGTGGGGTGCAGGCCCGTGCCGAACGCCATGCCGGGGTCGAGGTCGAGCACCACATCACCTTCTCTGGGGGTGTATTCGAGCCACGAGGGCTTGATGACGATGCGCTCGCCCATGCGCTGGATGCCGTAGTAGTCCTTCCAGGCGTTGGCCCAGTCCTCCTCCTTGCACGGCTTCACGTTGAGCGTGCCGACCTGCCGCATCCGGCCCAGGTACCACAGCGCCTGCTCTATCTCCTGTTGCTTGGTTGCGGCTTCTTCGTCGTCGGGCAGGTACGTGCGTACGCTGATGGGGCGGTTGGGGTCAATCTCCGGCTGCTGAAGGGCGGACCAGTCGGGGTACTCGCCATCCGGCACGATAAGGGGCTGTTCCACAACCACCCCACCGTTGTACCCGAGGCGGGCGAACAACTCGCTAACCGGCTCCACCGCTTCCGGGTCTACCTCTACGCTTAACTCAAGCCAGTCTGCCATAATTATTTGAACGTCTCGTCAATAGTGGCGTCGCCTTTGCCCACGGTGTGTAGCACCGAGTCATCGCCCACGTTGATGGCGCTGTAAGAGCCTTCCACGGTGGCCCGCTCGCCTATCATCGCGCCGAACAGGTTCATGGCCGAGACCGTGGCGTCCGGGCTGATGATGCTGTTCTTCACCACCGAGTCGCGCACCGTCGCCCCCTCGGAAATAGAGGCGAAGGGGCCGATTACCGAGTTCTCCACCGTAGCGTCCTCGGCGATGAAGCAGGGCGGGATGACCAGGGAGCTACCGCGCATGTACGGCTCGGTATTGGGGTCCATCTTGCGCAGGAAGTAGCGGTTGGTGTGCAGGGTGGCGTCCCAGGTGCCTGTGTCCTCCCACACCTCCACCGGGAAGGTGCGGAACCTCGCGCCCGAGTCGATCATCTCCTGCACCGCGTCGGCCAGGTAATACTCGCCTTTGAGGCTGCGGCCCGAAGCCATCAGCCGGTGGATGCCCCGGAAGAGGGCGGTGGAGTCTTTGAAGTAGTAGAGGCCAACGAGCGCCAGGTTGCTCTCTGGGTTGGCGGGCTTCTCCACCATCTTGCGCACGTTGCCATCCTCTCCCAGCACGGCGATGCCGAAGCGGGAGGGGTCTTCCACTTCGGATACGAAAATGGCACCGTCAGCGTCCGGCAGGTTGTTCACCACCGTCAAATCGGCCTCGAAGAGCGTGTCCACGAACAGGGTAAGCACGTCACCCTCTATGTACGGCTCGGTGAGGGCAATCGCGTCCGCCTGCCCGCGCATCACCTTCTGCTCGACGAAGCGGAACTTGTACTGCGGGTAGTGCTTGGTAGCGTACTCCTCCATCTGCTCGCCCATCTTGCCGACGATGATGATAATCTCGTCAATGTCGAGCGTGCCTAGGGCGTCGAGCACGAGAGCAAGAGAGGGGCGGCCCGCCACGGGCACAAGCGGCTTGGGTCGGGTGTGGGTATGAGGGCGCATGCGGGTACCGTACCCGGCAGCGGGGATGATTACTTTCATGTTACTCCTTGCGTGGTTTGGAGGATGCCAACCCCCAGTTTAGCCCAAAGGCGGGGCGCGTGCAAGGGCACATATCTTGCATGTATTACGCGTGCTCCTCACTTGGCTACCAGGTGATTATTCGGCGGGTCGGAGAGCGCCTTGCCGGTAGGAGTGACCAAAAATGAGCGATAACGAACATGACAACAGCGGAACGGGCCAGCAGGCCAATATGCCGGGCTACCACACTCCCGGCCAGGACACCACGCTGCAAAGCACCAGCGAAGCCGTACTCACGCCCGGTCAAACGAGCGAACAGCGCCTGGACGACCCCAAGCCCTATATAGAGGCGATAAACGCCACGCCCGGCGAGGCTAACCCAGCATTGGCCGAGACGGTGGGCGCAGAGCAGGGCAGCACGGGCACCGCGGACCTGTTGATGGCCCGCGAGGCCGCGGAAGAGCGCCCGGTCAGGGAGGATGGGATACGGGGCTACCAGGACCAGTCGGCGGGGAGCCGCCCCGAGCAGTTCCAGGACGCCGACTCGGGGCGACCCAACTGGCCCAACGACAAGCAGGAAGAGCCTATCAATTACATGGAGGCTCCCCGGCCTTATGTGCCTCTCGGCACGATGGGCGGTACTGACTTCCACGATATGAACTTCAGGGCCCGCATAGACGCCGAGGTAGACAGGTCGTCCACGGAGGCGCAGAAGGGCGAGTCGCGCTCCGGCCTGCCGGAGGTGGGACTGGACGCGGAGGAAGACAAGTACGAGCAGCGAGAGTTCGGCCGTCCTCAGCCCCCTTCGGAGATGGAGATGTTCGCACCCGGTATGCCCAACCTGCCGCCGACGGAAGAGGACGACGAACGATGAGCAGGGGCACCGGCAGCGGCGGAAGCAGGGACTCCGTAGGGGGGATTCTAGAGGGCACAAGGGTAGTAAGTGGTACCTTCCGTTTGCGGCAGGCTGCCGAGACCGCTATTCACGAGCTACGCGACCTGGGGGTGCCCGCCGAGTCTATTTCGGTTATCTCCCGCGAGGAGGACCAGCCCGACACTGAAGTCGCTGCCGGTGCCAGCCGTGAGGTTATTGGGGACGAGGCGCTGGCCTACCGCGCCTCTCCCGAACTGCCCAACTACGAGGACCTGCCCACCACCATCGCCGAGCAGACGGGCACGCCCCTCGACGGCAGTGTGGTAGCAGGCTCGGTCTCTGCGGACGGTGCCGGGTTGGCGCGCGATGAAGACCTGGTGCGCCATAACGAAGCAGAGACCAACGCCGATATAGACATTTACACCGACTTCCCCGACAAGCCCGGCGGCGTGAACCCCGATTCACCCGTCGCCGCCGAATACGAAGGCACGGTGCAGCAACCCGCGAATAACCGCACCCCCGCCATCGGTACGGCAGCGACCGGCGCGGCAATCGGCGGCCTGGGAGGGCTGCTGGTGGGGCTGGGAGTGCTCGCCGTACCTGGGATAGGGCCGTTACTGGCTGCCGGGCCGCTTGCCGGTGCCCTGGGTGGCATCCTCGCAGGGGGCGCGGCGGGTGGCGTAATAGGCGGCCTCTCCGCGATAGGGGTGCCTGAGGAGTACGCCCGCGACTACGCCGCCAGCATCGAGCAGGGCCACACCCTGGTGAGCGTGCGCACCGATGACGTAACCGCCGACCCGGTGGAGCGTATCCTCACGGTGAATGGTGCAGAGAACGTACACTGCGACTGAAGGCTGAAACGTGGTTCTGAAACGTGAAACGTGAAACGTGATGCGGTGTAACAGCCCATCACGTTTTTGTTTGTGGCGTAAGATTAAGCCACCAGAACAGTAGGAGATTCAGTTGGACACTACGGACATCACGTTTCACGTTTCACGTTTCAGCGCGTTCGCTCGGACGGCCGACGCGGTCACCGCCACCAGTAAGCGGTTGGAGAAGCTGGCTATCCTGGCTGAGTACCTTGCGCCTATGGGTGATGCCGACTTATCCATTGCGTGCCGTTTCCTGTCGGGGCAGCCGTTCCCGCCTTCGGACGAGCGCACGTTGAACGTCGGTTTTAGCATGGCTTCCACGGTGCTGATAGAGCTTTCGAGCGTTGCACCAGACGAGTACGGGCAGCTAGTGGTGCGGCTTGGGGATATGGGTGACGTGGCCGAGCGCATCATGCCGCCCGAGCCTGTGGAGGCGGGTGAGCCTATCACGCTGCAATCGGCCCTTGCCGCGTTCGAGCAGTTGGCCGCCACGCGGGGCACGGGGAACAAGGCGGTGCTGTTGCGCAACCTGCTGGCGAAGGCCACCCCGCCCGAAGCCAAGTACCTGGTCAAGCTGGTTACGGGCGATATGCGCATGGGCTTGAAGGAGTCGCTGGTGGAGGAGGCCCTGGCGCGCATGGCCGGGATAAGCGTAGCCGAGATACAGCGGGTGAACATGCTGGTGGGCGACGTGGGTGAAACGGCCCTTATGACGCGGCACGGGAGGCTGGCCGAGGCTACTATGCGCCTGTTCCACCCCCTCAAGTTCATGCTTGCCACCCCCGCAGAGGAGCCCTCCGACATCCTGGCCGAGGCCCGCAATCGGAGCGAAACCCAGCTTTACGTCGAGGACAAGTACGACGGGGTGAGGGCGCAGCTTCACAAGCAGGGGAAGAGGGCCGAGCTATATTCGCGCACGCTGGACCCTGTGACCAACCGCTTCCCCGAAGTCACATCCGCGCTGCTGGCCCTGCCGCATGACGCCATCTTCGACGGTGAGATAGTTGCCCTGAGCGGCGAGATTGAGAGTCGCTGCCTGCCCTTTGCCGCCCTCCAGAAGCGGATGGGCCGCAAGAGCGTCTCGGAGGCACTCATGGCCGAGGTGCCTGTGGCCTGCATGATCTTCGACCTGCTCTACCTGGACGGCGAGGTCCTGCTGGACCAACCCCTCTCCCGCCGCAAAGAACTGCTGGCCGGGCTGGACCTGCGCTATCCTCTCGTGAGAGCCACCAGCCAGTTTGTGCCAGTTGAAGTGTTCGAGGAGGAAGCGCGCTCAGAGTCGGACGAGGACGTAGAGCAGGTAGAGGAGGTACAGGAGCACCCGCTCGACTCGATGTTCAATGCGGCGCGGGACCGTGGCAACGAGGGCCTGATGGTCAAGACGCCCGGCTCGATCTATTCGCCCGGCAAGAGGGGCAAGGCGTGGCTCAAGGTAAAGCGGGCGCTTGCTACCCTGGACGTGGTGGTTACCGCAGTGGAGTGGGGGCACGGCAAGCGGCGCGATATGCTCTCCGACTACACCTTCGCCGTGCTCGGACCCGAAGGCAACCTGCTCAACGTCGGCAAAGCCTACTCCGGCCTCACCGACGCCGAGATAATCGAAATGACCGAGTGGTTCAAAGCCCACACCCTGCGCGATTTCGGTCGCGTGCGCCTGGTTGAGCCTCTAATGGTCATAGAGGTAGCGTTCGACAAGATCCAGCCGAGCGCCCGGCACAAGAGCGGCTATGCCCTGCGCTTCCCCCGCATAGTGCGTCTGCGCCCCGACAAACGCCCGCAGGACGCCAGCACGTTGGACGAAGTCAAGGCAATCGCTGAAGCCTGACCACCATTTAGGAGACGGAAACGCCAAGACGCCAAGACGCCAAGAACCACGCCAAGGTTTAGAAGGGTGTTCTAAGCAAAAGGACCAGAGTACGTGATGTTGTACTCTGGTCCTTACTTGTATTCTTTAAACCCTAAACTACTTGGCGCGTTCTTGGCGTCTTGGCGTCTTGGTGTTTCCGTCTCCTAAACGGTGGTTAGCGCCCCGAGGCGACGGCTTCTGCGAAGAAGGTCGTTGCGAGCACCTTGCTTACCTGGCCTCGGCTCATGTTGCTGGCCGGGCGGAAGTACTTGCGGTTCTGCGAGTCGCATGGCTCGGCTTGGCCGGTGTCGGGGTTGGTGCCGCCACAGTTGTAGCCGCTGATGCTGCCGAGGCGTGATAGGGCCTCCACATAGGGGTGGAACGCGTTGGAGGTGGGTACGTCGGCGAAGGTGTACTGGCTAGTGGTGCCCGTGGGGATGGCGGCGGGAATACGGGCCTGGCCGGAGGTCAGGTCCAGGGAGGCCGACACCATCTTGGCGACCTGCTGGCGGGTCACGTAGTCGTTAGGGCGGAAGTAGCGGCGGTTGGCTTCGTCGCAAGGCTCGGTGGAACCGGCGGCGTTGCTGCATGCGTAGCCGGAGGTCACACCATGCTGGGCCACTCGTTCGACGTGCAGCCAGTAGGTCGAGTCGGGCGCGATGTCGCGGAAGGTCCAGCGGTTAGCGGGTATCGAGTCGTTGTAGCCCGCCGAAGCCGCGACCATCTTGGCAAGCTGCCCGCGTGTCACGTTAGCGTTGGGCCGGAAGGTGCCGTCACCGTAGCCGCTGATGATGTTGCGGCAGGCCAGCACTCGCACGTACACGTAGAAGGGGCTTTCGGAGGCCTTCACGTCCGAGAAGCTTACCGTGCACAACGGCTGCACGGTGGACACGGCACTCGGCACGCTGACCGGGACACTCACGTCCTTGGCGGCGTAGGCCCCCGGTGTGGCGGCCCCTCCAAGGGAAAACACCGCCGCAAGCCCCACGAACAGGCTTGCCACGCCTGCTATCACCGGAGTCGCGTACTTTCTCTTCACTGCTGAAAACATGACTGATAATTCCTCGCTTTACGAATATTGCTAATGATGCCGGTCAATTTTGGAGTGCCTGACGGGTTCGCGTGGCGCTGAACATGATGCAGGGCGGAAAATCTACAGGAAGTGCCCAGGCATCCATCTAGCGCAGTCTGAGTATAGGTGCAAGGAACGCGGCGTCATAGAGGAAATTCAGGCTATAGAGCAGCGACAGCTTGGCTAATCCTATCGTGCAACTATGTAGTAGGACCCTGAGTATCTAAACGCCAAGACGCCAAGACGCCAAGGACCA
>DASVRN010000161.1:0-33701 GCA_036388595.1 Chloroflexia bacterium | reverse complement strand
AGTCTGCCGCAGGGCAGACTTTGCCTTGTGTAGCCCGCGATTTCAATCGCCGGGCGTCGGCTGGCGGTGCATGTTACTTCATCGACGGGCATCTACTGGCAACAGTGTAGCACCGCTACGCCTTGCGAATGTTGTAGAAGGCGCTGAGACCGGGATAGACCGCGCTGTCGCCAAGCTCTACCTCAATGCGGAGGAGGCGGTTGAACTTGGCGGTACGCTCGCCGCGTGCGGGTGCGCCCGTCTTTATCTGGCCGCAGTTGAGGGCTACCGCAAGGTCGGCTATGGTGGTGTCCTCGGTCTCGCCGGAGCGGTGGGACATAACGGCGGTCCAACCGGCTTGCTGGGCGTCACGTACCGCCTGGATAGCTTCGGTGAGACTGCCTATCTGGTTCACTTTGGTGAGCAGCGAGTTGCAGGCACCGGCCTCGATGGCGCGGGCGATGCGGTCGGTGTTGGTGACCAGCAGGTCGTCGCCCACGAGTTGCACGCGGCTGCCGATGCGCTGGTTGAGCAGTTTCCAGCCCTCCCAGTCGTCCTCCGCCAGGCCGTCTTCGAGGGAGATGATCGGGTAGCGATTGGTCCAGTCCTCCCAGAAGGCCACCATCTCCTCACTGGACAGCTTGCGCCCCTCCTTCGCAAGGTTGTACGAGCCGTTTTCATAAAGCTCGGTCATCGCGGGGTCGAGGGCGATATGCACGTCCTTGCCCGCTACGTAGCCTGCCTGCTCTACCGCGGTCAGTATCAACTCGACCGCTTCCTGGTTGCTTTTGAGCGAGGGTGCGAAGCCGCCTTCATCGCCGATGCCGGTGCTGTAGCCCTTGTCGTGCAGGGTCTTCTTGAGCGATTGGTAAATCTCCACGCCCCAGCGCAGTCCCTCCCGGAAGTTAGGCGCGCCGGTCGGCATGACCATGAACTCCTGGAAGTCGGTGGAGTCTACCGCGTGCTTGCCGCCGTTCATGATGTTGAACATTGGCACGGGCATGGTGCGGGCGGCCAGGCCACCCAGGTAGCGGTACAGAGGCATGTTGAAGTGCCGGGCGGCGGCGTGGGCGGCGGCGAGCGACACTCCCAGGATGGCGTTGGCACCCAGGCGGCCCTTGTTGGGCGTGCCGTCGAGGGCGAGCAGGGCGCGGTCAAGGCCCACCTGGTCGCAGGCGTTGCTGCCTATTAGCTGCTCGGCCACCGCTACGTTGACGTTCTCGACCGCCTTGAGCACCCCCTTGCCTCCGTAACGACGCTTGTCACCGTCGCGCAGCTCTACAGCCTCGTGCGCCCCGGTAGATGCGCCCGACGGCACCGCCGCGCGCCCCACGGCCCCGCCAATCAGGCTGACCTCGACCTCGATTGTGGGGTTGCCCCTGGAGTCGAGTATCTCGTAAGCCCGTACATCTTTGATTTCAACTTCGTACACAGCAAGTCCTCCCTTGCATTAACATCAGGGTCGAATATCCGATGCATGATACCGCAGGCAGGGGGAGTTGGCAAGACGTACTATGGCTGACGCAAGGCAAAAAGCGTCATACTCAACCCGGAAAGGAAGTCCCTACTTCCACACTCTTACCGCACCATTTTCATCACCCGACCCCAATAAATCTCCGTCAGGGGACCAGGCGACCACGTTCACGTAAGCGGGGTGCGGAAAAATGTCGAGAGGCTTCCACGTGCCGGCTTCCCATGTGCGGACGGTCTTGTCCCAGGAGGCTGAGGCCAGGCGGCGACCGTCAGGCGACCACGCTACGCTGGTTACACTTCCACCAGCTTGCAGACTGTGATCGCTCATTGTGGCGATAGGCTGGCCGGTAGATGCATCCCATATCTTGACGGTCATGTCCTGGGAGCCGGACGCGATTTCTTCCCCGGCCGGAGACCATGACACACTGCCCACCGGACCATTGTGTCCCTCCAGCACGAACTTCACACGCCCTGAGCTGCCCCCTGCCAGGGCTTCCCAGATCAAAATCGAGCCGCCTGCACCACGAGAGAGACTAACGGCAACGTGCCTGCCATCCGGCGACCAATCTACACTGTCAACTAAACCCGATTGGTTAGTCAAGGAACTTACCAGTTGCATACCGGCAACGTCGTAGACGCTCGCTAAAGCCCGAAGTGTAGGAGTGGTGAGGCTGATGTCTCTTATGCCGACGGCTATGTATTTGCTATCCGGGGACCAACTTAAACTTTTCACCAATCCATCACGCGCGGGGTTCACCGAATGAACCACCTGCCAATTTGTGGTGCTCCATATGCGCAGCGTGTCCCCAGGCTCATTGGACCCAGTAGCGAGATACCGGCCGTCGGGCGACCATGCTACCGCGCTGAGGTTCCCTCTAAAACCGGTCAGCGTCTGGATTGTTCGACCATTGCCGACTTCCCAGATACGCACTGTGGTATCCATCGAACCTGAAGCCAGGTAGCGGCTATCTGGCGACCACGACAAGCTGTTCACGCTGCTCAGGTGGCCGCTCAAGTGCCGTTGTAGACCTGGTGCGGTTGGAGTCGAAGACTTCCACCCGGCAATCAAGGCAGCAAGGACCAACGCAGCCAGTAAGAGGGTCAAGGCTCCAGATATTACCCACAAGCGCACGTTTACAGCCCTCTAATTTTGGGACTTACCAGAGTCGGTTCGGGAGTGGTAGGCCGTACGACCCACCGCCCCCGGCTCACCTACTATTTGGGTAAGGGCATCCGCAGGAACGGCTCGGTTGGGGTGCGCTGGCCGGGAATGTAGCCCCTGGGGGTTTCTGGAGACATTTCTACGCCCGCGCCGTTGGTGCTGGTCGTGTCCGGCTCGTCGGTCTTCAGGGCTATAATCTCGCTCCTGGGCACCGGGACCTGGATGCCTTCGCGCTGGAACACTTCGTAGATGTCCATCATCAGGTCGTTAGTGACTTTGCCCTGGCGCTCGAAGTTTTCCAGCTTGATGTCGTCTATGTAGTAGCTCATGTTGTAGAAGTAGAAATAGTCACCGAAGCCCTTGAAGCTGGCGCCGGGCACCTTCCAGTCCTCGAACGGCTCGTGGAACCGGTTGCTGTTGATCCACCGCTTGAGGTTGGTCAGGTAGTTGTCCAGCAACTCCTCGTCGCCCGCCGGGAGCGCCACTAGCCGGGCGCTCAGCAGGCGCAGCTTGCGGTCCCAATGTTCGACCACCCTCTTGTATTCGCTGGGGGGGAGTACGTCTTCTTCCTTCCACTGCGTGTAACGCATGATGCGCGGGCGCAACTCGTTCAGCCGCCGCTCGACCATCGCCTGCATGCCGCCCCATTGCGTGAACAGGCCCCTGATGCGCAACCGCTCCTGCCTGGTGAGGCCGCCCGCTTCCAGGGAGCGCAGCCATTGAATTAGGCCCTCAAGCTCTGCGTTCAAGCCCTCTATCGAGTCGAGCATCTCCATCTCGGCGTACACCACCGCCACGTTCTGCACCCACAGCTTGATGCGCGCCGATTCCTTGTAGAAACCCTTGATGTGAAGCGCCTCGGCTACCACGTTGCCCGCCTCCACAAGCCGGGCCAGCAGGCCGTCCAATTCCTCCATCGCCCGCTTCTCATGGGCTAGAAGCTCCTGCTCAAGCGCTTCAGACTGGACGTGCAACTCTTCAATAGAGTGGAGGGCCGCCCGCAGAGGCTCCAACTGAGCTTCCGACATCGTGTTCGCCAGGCCCTGCCAGGCCACATCTATCTCCGCTATCCTGTCGCTTTGCTGCCCGCCCATAGTCCTACCGCTCGCGTCCAGTCCGCCCAGGATGGTGCGCAACTGCTCCACGTCCCTCTGCGCCTCGCCGCGTGCCGGTAATTGGACCAATGCGATTTGCGCGTCGATCAAGCACTGGGTCAGTTGGGTGCGTACCTTCAACAGGTGGTTGTATATATCGTCATTCGTGGCGGTATGCCCGCGCCACCACTCCTCAAGCGCAGTTTGGGCCATAGTGAGCACGGTGCTGCTGGCACCAGAGAGCAGCGCGATCTTGTTGATACGGTTGCGCAATACAGACAGCTTCTTTTCGGGGACGTGCAGGACGTTGCGGTGGCTCTGCACTATCTCCCTCAGCAGCGCCCTCACCCGTGCGGGGTCGGCGTCCATCGTGGTGCGTATCTGCGTGATCGTCCGCATGTCTACCGTCGGCTTGTTGATGTTAGCGATGGAGGAGCGGGTGAGCACGTTGTTGGGCATGTAGATGAGGGCGTGGTTCGTCATGTCGTAAAGCTGGGTCATGCGCAGGCCCACCTTCTCGACGCGGTAAATCTTGTTTTCCGGCAGGATGATCAGGTCGTCCTCCCGGAAGGGCGGGTCTATCATCAGGTAGACCCCGCTGAACAGGTTGCCCAGCGTATCCTGGAAGGCGAGACCGATGATGAGGCTGACCGCGCCGATGCTGGCGAGCAGCACGCCGATGTTCACGTCCAGCGCCTGCAATATGAACGCCAGCGCCACCAGGAAGAAGACCAGAGGGCCGAGCGTCTTGACGATGGGTACCAGCAGGTCGTCCACGTTGCTCTCGGACTCGACTGCCCTGTGCGCCAGCCACCGCAGGAGGAACTCGCGGACGACCCGCCAGGCCAGGTAGAACACCACCGCTACCACGACCACGGCATAGACCCTGCGCAGCCAGAGGGTGAAGTCCGGCCCCAGGGGCACTTCTTCGAGCGCCTGCACGAGACCGTAAGCCACGATAGCGACGAAGAGGGGCACCCGCACCGTGCGCAACACCATGTTGTCGAACTCGTTGCGCGTGGTACTTACCACCATGCGCCCCAGCGGGAACAGCAGCCAGTAAGCGAGCGCGCCAATAGCCGCCCATACAACGAAGGTGAGCAGGACCTGTAGCAGCCGGTCATCGGGCCAGCCGTTAATCTGTATCAGAATCGTGCTGAGAACCATGTTCAACCCTACCATAACTCCTCCATGTTCTAAGTGCCGAGTACCGAGTACCGAGTACCGAGTACCGAGTACCGAGGGCTTGTTGCGGATCTACTCGGTACTCGGCACTCGGTACTCGGCACTCTCCAGTGGTATTGTGAACCAGAAGATACTGCCACCTTCGGGGTTGGGCGTCATGCCTATTTCGCCGCCGTGTGCCTGCACTATTTCCTTGCTGATGTGCAGTCCCAGGCCGAGACCCCGTTCCTTCCTTAGAGCCGCCTGTGCTCCGCCGTTTGTACCTGTTTCCTGGCCGTTGGGTCTGCGGTCCTGGTAGTAGCGCGAGAACAGGTTGGGGCGCATCTCCTCGGGTACGCCCGGCCCGTTGTCTACCACTTCCACGCGAGCCTGGCCGTCCTGCCGTTCCAGGCGCACGAGCACCAGTGTGCCCGGCGGGCTGTAGCGGATGGCATTGCCTACCAGGTTGGTAAGCACCTGCTCTATCCTGGTCGCATCTACCATGCCTATTATACTGGCGGGAGCAACTAACTCAAGCCTGTGAGCGCCCTGGTCAATCGACTCAGCCGCGGACATGGCAGCACGTACGATCTCGGCAAGGTCGGTCTCTGCCCTCTCCAGCACCAGCCTGCCCAGTGAGATGCGGGATGCATCCAGCAGTAGCTCCACGAGGGCGTTCAACCTCCTGGAGAGCTTGGTCATCTCCTCCAGGTAGCGCACGAAGCCGGGAGGGACTTCATCCCTGGCGGCCTGCCTGTTTTGAAGCTGGATGTAGCCGTGGAGGGCGGTGAGGGGATTGCGTATCTCATGGGCGGCGGTCGCGATGAACTCGTCCTTGCGGGCGTCCAGCTCGCGCATGCGTGTGACGTCCTGCAATACCACAGCGGCGATGGTGACGTTGCCCCTGTCGTCGCGTAGTGGGACCGCGCTCACGAGCAACGAGCGCCTGCCCTGCCCGGGTATTTGGGCCAGCATCTCCACCTCGCGGACCGCCTCGCCGTGGGTCAGCGCCCGCACGCTGGGAAACTCCTCATGCGAGTAGGGGGTGCCGTCAGGCCGTGTGAAACGGTAGTGGGCGACCCGGTCCTCCGGCCGCAGAGCATTCCACTCCTCGGTAGGGAATAGGTGCTCGGCCGCGTGGTTCTGGAGCACGGTGTTGCCGTTGGGAGGTACAATCAGGCGCACCGGCACGGGCAGGCTCTCGATGATGGCCTGGAGGCGCGCGCTTTCAGCTTCCGCAGCCTCCGTAGCCTCCTTTTGCAACGTCGTCTCCCGCCTGGACACCACGGCCGCGAATATGGCGCTTGACAGGGCGAGCACTCCCACCCCAATCAGCAGGTAAAGCTCGTTCCGGCGGATGCGGGTCAGGTCGGCGTTGTACAGTCGCACCCGGTCGCTCAGCAGGTCGCTGAGCCTGGTGCTGCGCTCGCGGAAGCTGTTGAAGAGGTCGTTCCCCCGCCCGCTGACGACCATATCAACAGCTTCCTGGGTGCGCCCCGAGCGCACTAGCTCAGTCGTCACCTGGGAGAAGTCTTCTCTCCATATGGTGGCCGCTACCTGCATGTCGCGCACCAGGGTGGTGATGGGCTGCACCCTCGGATCGTTCCGCGCGTCGAGGGCCGTGGCATCCTTCTCAAGCGTGTCCCACAGACCGGGTAGCCGTTCCTCCGCCTGTCTGTAAGGCTCCAGGAACTGCTCGTTCTCGCTGATGACGTAGCCGCGGTTGGCAGCCTGCATATCGACGTGCATGCCGTATAGCGTGCGCTCCACCAGCAGGAGGGCGTTCGTTACCCGTATGTCCTCCTGCGCGCCTCGCCCCAGCAGCTCAGTGACCACGCCCACGCCCGCGAGGACGAATACCAGCACGATTACCACGCCTATCAATATAGGCGCTAAGCGGTTGTTGCCTCGATTCTGTACTGTGTGTAGGCGCGCGAGCATCTGTTCTTCCTGGACAAGCGAAAAGAGGGCTTCCACTTATATAGCGGCAGCCTACACTTACTATAAAGCCGTATGCCCGCACTGTCAATACGGCCAATGCTGCTAGAAAAGGCACGGCGGTATGATCATTCTCCGGCAGGGGAGATACAGGAAAGTGTGGGATGCGACAGGTAGCGTGTAAGAGGTGGCATATAAAAGATAGCGTGTACCAGGTGGCATGTAAGAGGTGGGATGTAACAGGTGGCAAAGAAGCCGCCCGTCGAATAAATTCGAGAGCTACATTCTGCAAAGTCCCTTCGGGACTGGAGCATCTAATTAGGTCTTTACATGTGCTTTGAGATGGACCAGTCTGCCGCAGGGCAGACTTCGCCATGTGTAGCCCTCGAATTTATTCGACGGGCGGCTTCCTTGCCGAGAATCAGCTGTCGAGCGTTACCTGCCGAGAGTTACCTGCCAAGAGTGACCTCCCCGGGTATCGCAGCAAGGACGTTCGGCGGTACATGGCAGCCTCCTGCGCTCGCAAACCTTTGGTGCAGGCTATAGCTAGCGTGTGGATTATCGTACGTTGGGGCGATATTAGCTGCTATACTCGGCCCGAAACAGGAAGACCGCGCCCGTGTGAGCGATCAATGTCCGCGGCACTTCCATAAGTACCAGGAGCGAAGGGTAGGGCAATGCAGATTCCCAGGGTGGGGCTAAATAAGCTACTGAGTGCTACAGAGGCCGCGAACAGGCTGTGGAGCCGCGTGGCCGTAGCGCGCTCGCGCCTGCGACAGAGGGAGTTGGTGTCCGTGACCGTGTCAAGCGCGCCAATCACCACTCAGTTAGTCGCGGCTGCGTTAGAGTCGCCCGACCGCTTCCAGATATCGGGCCTTCAGCCGGTGGACCGTTCGCGCACCTTTACTCTGCCCTGGGACCGGCAACGTTTTGATGACGACGGCGGCAGGGACCAGGAACCTAGGAAGCCGCTAAACCTGCTCGACTGGCTTTTGCTCGGGCTGGAGGCGTTGGGGGCACTGGTGGTGGCTTGGCTGGCTTTTCAGTACATCTACACAACCTACATAGATACCGCTCCTCGCAGGCTCACGCCGCCTCCTTCCAGGCCGGTTCCTTCAGGCGGAAGTGGGGCCATACCGACAGCCACCAGGACTGTTCTGGCAACTGCCAACCCCTCGGCCGAAGCCACGGCCACCTTCGTGTCTGAGGTGCTTCCACCACTGCTTGGAGGAGGGGCAGAGCCAACCGCAACAGCTACTCCTGGCACCGGCGCACGAACTCACCCGCAAGTACCGCCCGCGCCCACGCTTTCTCCCGAAGCTTTGCTCCCGAGCAGGCTGCGCATCCCGGTGATGTTCCTGGATAGCGCGGTGCACGAGGTGACGGTGAACATGGGCGAGTGGGAAGTGTCCCCGATGGACGTGGGCCACCACGAGGGCACAGCCAACCCCGGTGACGTCGGCAACGTGGTGCTGGCCGGGCACCGGGATATAAATTCCGCGTTGTTCCGTGAGTTGGACCGGTTGCAACCAGGCGACGAGGTATTCGTGAGTAACGGGTTGGGCGAGTACCGCTACCTGGTTGAAGAAAGCCTGGTGGTCAGCCCTGATTACGTAGAAGTCATGGACCCCACCAACGACAAGCGCCTGACGCTGATAACATGCACGCCGCTGGGCCTCGCCACTCAGAGGCTTGTAGTCATAGCCAGGTTGGACGAAGCAAGCCTCGCACAGGCACCGTAGAAGTGCGAGATTGCGAGTAATTTAGCCAATAAAATAATTTGCCAAGAGACACAGGGAGATGAGATCGAGATGAAGAACTACTTAGATGTGCAGAGTTCCGAGCGAAAGAACCCGAAGAGTAGCCTGCGGGCTGTGCTATACCTGCTGTTGGCCGCGCTGATATTGGGGCTTGGGCTGACCTTTGCGTCCATCGCCAACGGCGCGCCCCAGCGGCAGACGCAAGGCACCATTACCGGGGCCGTTACGCTGGGCGAGGCGGGGGCGGAAGGCGTAACCGTGGAGTTGCGCCAGCACGCCAACAGTGGGGCGGAGAGCCTGCTCGCCACCACCACCACGGATGCCACCGGGCGCTACGTATTCGTAAACCAGCCAAGCGCTCCCGGTGACGCCTTCTACTACATCCAGTTCCAGGGTGGACCCGGCACGCTCGCCACCTGGCGTACCTTCCCGATCATTTATCTCACAAGCACCGACTTCAACGTACCCACCGTGGACATTTCCGACGTTGTGCTGGTTGAGCCTGCCGTGGGAGCTACAGTGGCCCCCGGAAGCAAGCTCAAGTGGAAGGCGCGGCGGGCGGGCGAAACGTATCGCCTGTACGTCTACGCGGCGGGACAGGGCGACAAGCCGGTAGTGGACAGCGGCAGCCTGGGAGCGGGCACCGAGTACACGCTGGGTGAAGGTGGCCTTGCCGAGGGCCAGTACGAAGCGATCGTGCAGGTGAGGGACGCCGTGATAGGTTTCGGCCATAGCCGCGCCCGCTTCCAATTCACAGTTGGCAAGCCGGCGGCGAACACTCCGGCCCAGCCACAGGAAAGCAGCCCCGGCGCGCCCGCCGTGCAACCCACGCCCGAACAGCAGATAGCTATGGCGACCACGCAGCCTCAGCATTCCGAAGGCGGCGAAGCTGAAGCAACTGAGAATAACCCGGCGACAAAACCCACAGCCGAGACCCCTTCGCAGCCTGCCGGACAGCCGGAGATAAAGGTACGCCTTTCCGCCGACAAGACAACAGTGGACCAGGGGCAATCGCTCGTATACGTAATAGAGGTGCAAAACGCCGGGGATGCCGCGGCCACCGACGTGGTGGTGACTGACAAGCTGCCCGACGGGGTTACGGTTGATACCGCGCGCATGCGGAGCACCCACGGCTCCGTCGCGGTGAACGATAACACGGTCACAGCGCAGGTAGGCGAATTGGCGGCCAACAGCACGGCGCAGGTGGAAATCCCGGTGCAGGTTGGAGCCGGTGTCGATAGCTCCCTCAGCAACCAGGCGAGCGCGGTGTACAAGCAGAGCAGCGAGGTAGTGCAGTCCAATGCCTATATCGCCCAGGTAGCCGAGCCACTTACCGCCCAGCAACCTGTCGCCACCGAGACGGCCCCGGCCGCACCCACAGAGGCTGCAAGCCCTCCACAGCCCACTGCCACCACACAACCACAGCCAGCAGTCAACCAGCCCGCTCCCACCGCCGAAAGCGCGCCTGGTGCCGCATCCAACCAACCGGCCGCGCCGCCCAACACCCCGGTAGCCAGGCCCACTCAGGCCAAGCAGGCAGCAGCCATCCCTCAGACGGGCGGTTCGTTCCCCCTGACGCTCGCGGTCTTGTTCCTGGTCATGGCTCTGCTTGCCCGGTACCTGCGAGGCAGCAGGTCCAGGAAGATCTAAAATTGGGCGCGAATCTTGCAGGTTGGAGTGATATAATAGCGCGGGGCAGTGAAGAGCCGTAAGCGCGACCGGCTTCTAGTTTTATGACTGACCTGGGGGTTTGATGGACTACGATCTAACCGAACTAATCCGCGATGTGCCTAACTTCCCGGTGCAGGGCATCCTCTTCCGCGATATTACCACTCTGCTCAAGGTTGGCCCGGCGTTCCAGCAGGTGGTTGACCAGTTCTGCGACAAGTTGGCACCGCTCAACGCCACCAAGGTGGTGGCGATTGAAAGCCGGGGCTTCATCTTCGGTGCGCCGATTGCGTACAGGTTAGGGGTCGGCTTTGTGCCGGTGCGCAAGCTAGGTAAGCTGCCCGCCGAAACGGTCACCGCCGCCTACGAGCTTGAGTACGGAGCTAACACCGTGGAGATGCACAGCGACGCGATAGAGCAGGGCGAGCGCGTGATCGTAGTGGACGACCTGCTTGCTACTGGCGGCACCACTCGCGCAACCATAGAGCTTGTGGAGCGACTAGGCGGCGACGTTGTAGCCCTAGCCTTCCTGATAGAGCTAACCGAGCTTGGCGCGCGCCAGTACCTGGAAGACTACAACATCCTTACACTGATACGCTTCTGAGAGCACACAAACTGTATGGTATTCAAGCAGACCAGGGCCGCCTTGCACGCGAAATGTTGCGGGCAGCCCTGATTTGTTTTGGTGAGGTAAGATAGAGCCACTACACTGGAACGGTGTCTCAACCGGGCACAAACGAGGCCTCATATCCTCCAGGACTGTAGTAGCATGGTTGAACTTCGCAATTTATGAACGCGGGCGGCAGTACAGGGGCATGTAAATTGCTAATTGTTTACGTGTCAGCCTGGATAGTGGAAGACGCGGGAAGGACCTATGTCTTACCCCGCACAGCCCATTAAGAGCATTGTTAGCAGGCCTCTGTTCCGGGTACAATCAGGACTATAGTGAATATAAGCACGGACTTCTCAGCCCTATCTTTTGCGCAGCCGGTGGATGTAAGCCACTCCGGCCCTTGTGCTCATGCCGTCCAGTTCTACGACGACGATGCGTTCCTCTTGGATGAGTTGAGCCGGTTCATTGGCGCTGCTCTCGCCGCGGGTGAGGCCGGAATTGTGGTCGCCACACGGGAGCACCGGGAGGGACTCGCACAACGGTTGAGGCAACGTGGCGTGGACGTCGCGCATGCAGTCGAGCAGGGCCGCTATGTGGCTCTCGATGCCGCCGAGACGCTGTCGAAGTTCACCCGTGACGGGCGGCCCGACCGGGCTGTCTTCTCGGACGTGATTGGCGGCGTGCTGGCGAGTGCCACTTCCGCAGCCGGTGGCGAGCGGAGGCGGGTGGCGGTGTTCGGTGAGATGGTGGCCCTGTTGTGGGCGGAGGGGAAGGCCGACGTCGCCCTCCAACTCGAAGAGCTATGGAACGAGTTGGCCCAGGCACATTCTTTCGACCTGCTTTGCGCCTACCCTATGAGCTTCTTTACCCAGTCGGTAGACGGCGCGCCTCTTGGCAGGATCTGCGAAACGCACTCGCGCGTGATACCCTCCGAGAGCTATACCTCCCTAGTCGATGAAGAGGACCGCCTGCGTGCTATCGCCATTTTGCAGCAGAAGGCGCAGGCTCTTGAAAGCGAGATCGAGGAACGCAAGCGCGTAGAACAGTCGTTACGCGAACGAAATGAGGAGTTGCGGACTGCGGTCGAGGCGCGTGACGAGTTCCTATCTGTCGCGGCTCACGAGCTAAAGACGCCCGTCACAAGCCTGCGAGGTTTCGCACAGTTGCTCCTGCGCGACATCGCACGCGGCCGTCAGGTCTCTCCTGAGCGCCTGCGAATGGCCCTGGATACCATCGATGCGCAGACGGGCAAGCTGAGTCACCTGGTGGCGCGGCTGCTCGATACGGCGCAGATTGAGGCGGGGAAGCTGCGGATCGAGCCTGTGAGGTCCGATCTTGCCGTACTGGTCCGCTCCGTGGTCGCCCGGCAGAGCGAGGGGCAGCACACAGTTAAGTACGAAGGTCCAGAACACCTGGAAATGGTGATAGACCCTGTCAGGTTCGAGCAGGTAATTACGAACTTGCTCCAGAATGCCGTGAAGTTCAGCCCCGAAGGTGGGGTTGTCACGGTCGAACTCCGGCAGACCGGCCCTACAGGAGCGCTACTCTCCGTGACCGACTCCGGTGTGGGCATTCCGGCCGACCAGCGTGAGGCGGTATTCGAGCGCTTCCACCAGGCCCATGGCGAGGGACACCTTTCGGGCATGGGTCTCGGCCTCTACATCACTCGTGAGATCGTGGAGATGCACGGTGGTCTTGTCTGGGTCGAGGGGCCGGAGCACGGTGGCTCACGGTTCGTGGTGGCGCTCCCCTCCCGCACCGGCACTGCATAAATGACGGTGGTACCCAGCACCCCAGCCGGTAAAGCTATGACTCGGGTCCTTGTGGTTGACGATGAGGTCGATATTCGCCAGGTGCTTGCCTATGTGCTGGTGGACGAGGGCTACGAGGTGGATGAAGCCTCCAACGGGGAGGCAGCCCTGGAGCTGATCGAGCGGCGGCACCCAGACGTTATTATCCTGGACATGAAGATGCCGGGCATAGACGGCTGGGAGTTCGCCAGACGCTACCGCGATCTATACGGCAATAGAGCACCCATAATAGTGCTCACCGCCGCGCAGGACGCAGCCCGCCGGGGCACCGACATCAGCGCCGAAAGCTACGTGCCCAAGCCCTTTGACCTGGACGTCCTGGTGGAACGAGTCTCCGCCCTCGTGAGAAGCCCTGGTACCGGCAAGCCCACAGGGACCTAACTCTAACTGCTGCCGGTGCAGTACAAGAGCATCCAAGTCTCTCACCTCGCCAACCTGATAGGAGGTTGGCGATTTCAACTACCTTCCGCACTCCCGTCGCTCGCGCCATCTCCATACCTGGCTCGCGGCACGGCCCTGGCCCTGTAAGGGTTCTGCGTGTCGAAGACTATATCGTCCTTGCTCACGCCGGGAGGGCCGTATGGCCTGGGTGGCGCTTCCGGTTCGGGCGGAGGAGCCGTGCTAATTACGGTGGGGGCCGTATAGCCAACGGTGGCAGGGCGCTGCTCTTTGCTCCTGCTTAGCTTGCGCGCGGCCCACATCACCGGGTCGAAGTAGATGTCGGCCACCCGCTCTTTGAGAGGGATGATACCGTTGTCGGTGAGGTTGATATGCTCGGGGCAGACCTCCGAGCAGCACTTGGTGATGTTGCAGAAGCCGACGCCCGCCTCCTCGCGTGTCATCTGGCGGCGGTCAAGTCCATCGTAAGGGTGCATATCCAGGTTGGCGAGCTTGATTAGCTGGCGGGGGCCGAAGAAGGCGTCCTTGCGGTTGTGGTCGCGCAGTATGTGGCAGGTGTCCTGGCAGAGGAAGCACTCGATGCACTTGCGGAACTCCTGGATGCGGTCTACGTCTATCTGCTGCATGGTGAAGGGAGTCGGCGCGCCGGCTACCGGAGTGAACGGCGCGACACGCTCCGACATGCGATAGTTCCACGACACATCCGTCACGAGGTCTTTCACCAGCGGGAACGCCTTCAGGGGGTGGACCAGGATGGGTTCCTTGCCGTCCGAGTAATCTCGCACGCGGGCTTTGCATAGCAGGCGCGGCTTGCCGTTGATCTCGGCGCTGCACGAGCCGCACTTGCCCGCCTTGCAGTTCCACCGGCAGGAGAGGGTGCTGTCGTACTCGGCCTGGATGTAGTGGATAGCGTCCAACACCACCATGCCGGGGAAGGTGGGCACTTCATACTCCGTATGGGTACCGCCCTCGGCATCCCCACGGAAGACGCGCAACGTGACTGTCTGCCCAACGGAGGAGGTTTGCCGCTTGGCTTCCTCTTTGTCCTCAAAGGTCGCCTCCCGGTCCATCGGCATGCTGCCTAGTTTAGCCTCGGTTTCGGTGGTCATTGTGCTCTCCTTACCACTCAACGTTTACAGCATATTGCTCCAACACCTTGTCGCGGCTGACAAGTGTTGCGCCTTCAACCACTGCCTGTCCAGAACTCATCCGGCATCGGCTCATCAAAGTCATCACTAGTCCAAATTGCTCCGGCATGTAGTCCTGCTTTGCGGGGCGTAGGTTGCGTTGCCTTCAGTTCTTGCTCGATTTGGGGCGCAATCTCCTCTATGAGACGCACCTTGTCCAGCAAGGATAGCTGCTTTGTGAGTTTCACAATTTCGTCTAGCGTCACCGTTTTCCAACTTCACACTAGGAGGAGATGGTCCCCATCATACTTGAGTCTCGCACATATGCACTAAGTAAATAGCTCGTCCACAGGCATCTGCCAGCCTGGCACTGCCGGTTCTGCCTCGGCCATTTCCCCTCGGTGGTAGACCACCGGATTACCGGGATCGCTGGCTCTATATACCCTTACTACTTCATCGCGGAGTACATCTACATCCCAGACGACAAGGGTGCCTGCCGCAAAATAATCGGCGCGCTTGGCCGCAATTGCTCTTTCGGCCTTGGGACCATAGTCGCCCTCGCTACGGACTTCGACGGCGAACACTGGTGCGCCTTCTAAGAACTTACCACCCGAGCGTGGACCTATGTAGAAGGACGCATCAGGGCTGAAGGAGCGTCGGCGCGGCAAGTTCACTATAAAGCCTGCATTATCGCTATATGCCAGTCCCTGGTTCGCGTTCCGCTCGTACTGGCGAAGGCTTACGTATATGGCTCCGGCCGCTCGGTTCGGGCCATCTCCTGTAGGGCTCATTAGCACCAACTCTCCGTTGACAATCTCAGCCTTGCCGTTCTCAGGCACGTGGTACAGGTCTTCAATTGTAGCTTCGGCCCTGGCCTTCATCCCAGCACCTCGTTCCGCTAGCGGCAGCCTGTCTATTTCTTCGCCTCGAACAGCTCAGCCAGTTCCGGTGGCATCTCCGGCACGGGGCGGGTGTCGATCTGCACCTGGCCCTCCGCGCCCTTGATGGCTATCAGGTTCTTCTTGGCCCACTCGGGGTCCAGGTCGGGGTAGTCGAGCCTCCACTGCGCGCCCCGGCTCTCACGGCGTTCGAGCGCGCAACGCACGATGATCTCCGACACCTTCAGCATGTTCTGTATGTCGCGCGCCGAGTGCCAGCCGGGGTTGTACATGCGCGAGCCTTCGATGTGCAGATTCTCGGCGCGCTCCTGCAACGCCAGCACTTTGTCGAGGCACTTCGTCAGGCTCTCCTCGGTGCGGGCTATCATCGCGCCTTCTTGCATGGCGGCCTGTAGCTCCTGGGTGAGCAGGTAGGGGTTCTCGGTGCCCGCCGACTCGAAGGGGGCAAGCATGACCGCTACTTCCTCGCGTATGCGCGCGCTCTCTAGCTCCCCGTGCGGGTTCCCTTGCGCGTGTTCGGCCGCCGCTATCCCCGCCCGCCTGCCGAACACCAGCAGGTCGCACAGCGCATTACCGCCCAGCCGGTTCGCGCCATGCACGCCACACGCCGTCTCGCCCGCCGCGAAGAGGCCAGGGACGTTGGTGGCGGACGTCTCAGACGTGGCCCGCACCCCACCCATCACGTAGTGGATGGTCGGGTAGACCTCCATCGGCTCCTTCGTGATGTCTACGTCGCCCAGCGCGTGGAACTGCTCGTACATGCTCGGCAGCTTGCGCTTGATGTAGTCGGCTCCCCTCTGCGTCACGTCCAGGTACACCCCGCCGTGCTCGCTGCCGTTGCCTGCCTGCACCTCCCGGTAGATGGCTCGGGCCACCACGTCGCGAGGCAGCAGTTCGGGCGGCGGGCGATTGTTGGCCTTGTCCTCCAGCCAGCGCGCGGCCTCCTCTTCCGTTTCGGCAAAGCGGCCCCTGTACGCGGCGGTCATATACTTCGAGTCGAACATGAATCGCTCTTGCTTGGAGTTGCGCAGGATGCCGCCCTCACCGCGGACGCCCTCGGTCACCAGCAGGCCGCGCACGCCGGGCGGCCATACCATGCCGGTGGGGTGGAATTGCACCATCTCCATGTCCTGCAACTCGGCCCCGGCTTCGTACGCCAGTATCGCCCCGTCGCCGGTAGACTCCCAGGAGTTGGAGGTCACTTTGTACATGCGGCCCCAGCCGCCCGTCGCCAGCACCACCGCCTTCGCCCGGATGACGAAGAAGCGCCCCGTCTCCCGGTAGTAGCCGAGCGCGCCGATTACCCGGTCGCCGTCCTTCAGCAGCCGGATGATCGTGGTCTCCATGTAGCACTTCATGCCGGCGGCCACGGCTCTGTCCTGTAACGTGCGAATTAGCTCCAGGCCGGTGCGGTCGCCCACGTGGTTCAGGCGGCGGTAGGTGTGCCCGCCGAAGGGGCGCTGCATGATGAGGCCTTCGGGCGTGCGGTCGAAGACGGCCCCCCACTGCTCCAATTCGAGCACGCGCTCAGGAGCCTCGGTGGTAAGAAGCTGCACCGTGCGCCAGTTGTTGAGGAAGCCGCCGCCCCGCATGGTGTCCATGAAGTGCACCTGCCAGTTATCGGCCTTGTCCAGGTTGCCCAGCGCCCCGGCGATGCCTCCCTCGGCCATGACCGTGTGCGCCTTGCCGAGCAGCGACTTGCAGACCACGCCCACGTTCTGCCCGGCCTCAGCCGCCGCAATGGCCGCCCGCAACCCCGCGCCGCCAGCGCCAATAATGAGCACATCATGTTCAACTATTTCGTAGGGTTCCATACTCAATCCATGCAGTAAGATGGGCCAAAGATCGATGAAAGTCCGAAGCTTACCGTACCGCGCTAATCCGGCTTCGCTTCTAGATGAACCTGAAGTCTGTAATCCAGCCCGCGGCCACCGAGCGAATATACAGGTCGGTGAGTGCCACCCACACCAGGCTGGCCCAGGCATACAGGGAATGCTTGGAATTGAGGAAGCTTATCTGCTTCCAGACCCCGTACCGCGTCCTGCTGGCTAGAGTACATGAATAGCAATTGACTCTGCCGCCGGTCAGGTGCCGGAACGAATGGCAGGAGAAGGTGTACAGAGAGATAAGTATGACGTTGATTGTGAGCACCAACGAGCCGACTCCAACTCCGAAACCGTCGTGGAAGAAGAAGCCCTTGATAGCGTCAATCGAGAGGATGACGATGAACACCAGGGCCGCGTAAAGAGCATAGCGGTGGATGTTTTGCAGTACGAAGGGGAACTGGCGCTCGCCCGTGTAGTGCCTGCGCTCAAGCGGTTCGGGCACTGCGCACGCGGGCGGGTCCCAGAAGAAGGCGCGGTAGTAAGCCAGGCGGTAGTAATAGCAGGTCAGCCGGAAGCTGAGCGGAAAGATCAGGATGTATAGGGCCGGAGAGATAGTCCAGCCGAAGATGCTCCAGTTGGTAATTATCAGGGGCGAGTAGAGCGGGGAGAGGTACGGCTCCACCAGGTAGAACTGGTTTTCAAGCCCCCGGAAGGCTGAGTAGAGCACGAACGCGCCAAGCACTACCACCGTGGTAAGCGGTTTTATCCACCAGTTGTCCCGCCGGGCGTTGAGGGGCAGCGGGGCGCGCCCAGCCTCCTTGCTTTGCGCGGTGCGTACAGCCATGTAGCGTCACTCCTGGATAAGTATAGGTGGTCGTTCGGTCTCGAACATCGAGCCACGGACTGCCGGTAGTCGAGATTATAGCATGTAGTGTGCGGATGCTAAAAGTCTGCGTCTTCGTCCAGGTTGAACGTGGAATGGGACTCGCGGGCCTCTATGACCTGGATGGAGCTTACGAGGCTGGGCACAATGGCGATGCAGTCTATTTGCACCAGGATGTGGCCCGGCAGGCCGCACTCAACCGTTGACCGAGCGGGCGCAATCTGGCCGAAGTATTCCTCGTAGACCGCGTTCATCGCCGTGAAGTCGCTGAACTTCGAGAGAAATACGGTGGTACGCACGACGTACTGCAAGTCTGATCCTGCCGCTACCAGCACCGCCCGCAAGTTCTCCAGCACGCGGCTGGTCTGAGCCTGGATGTCGTGGCCGACAAGGTCGTTGGTCGCCGGGTCCAGGGCGACCTGCCCGGCGCAAAATACCATACCGTTGGCGACAATGGCCTGTGAGTACGGCCCGATAGCAGCTGGGGCATCGGGCGTCCGCACGCGGCTAGTTTGCACTTCTGTTTGCATCTCTTACCCTCCTCGTCGGTGGTGTTGGATATCGCGATGCATACCTGCGCATGTAGTATTGCCGCATGTTATGCTACCGGGTGTTATTTGTCAATAGGTGTTATGTCTGTTGTCGGAATATCGGCGTTGTCTCCAAGAGACGCCAAACGTCATCGGCACGGGACGCCCGTCGATTGAAATCGAGGGCTACACCTTGCAAAGTCTGCCATGCAGCAGACTGTTACATCTAAGAGCATCTGAAATGTCCTGAGAGAATGTTTCAGTCCCGTAGGGACTTTGCCTTGTGTAGCCCTCGATTTCAATCGACGGGCGTCTATCATGCAAACTCTAATCCCATTGCCTTTTCCTCTATCCCCGCTGCTGAGAATGCACCCCGCGTCTGCAATTTACACCTCGTATGTGTATCATACGGCTGTGGACGTTGCATGCCGACTTATAGGATGAAGGAAAAGCACTGACAAGCGAAACTATGCGAATCGAACCATACCTGGCTGACGTAGAGGCACACGCCCCGCAGCTAGAGTTCGTCAAGGGCCACATTGCATTGCTTTCGCCGGACTTTGTTATGCCCACAGAAGACTGGCGGACTGCCACTGACCGGCACGTTGGCGACGGCAACTATATTTCGGTGTGGGAGTTCGGTGTCGAACAGGGCTACAAAGTGACGCTGAAGGAGACGCTGGAGTCGCGCGCCTCGGGCGTAGTGGCGCGTGGCATTACCGTAGAGGCATTTGGCCTGCCGGATGGCTGCGCCATACTGAGTCAGTATGCAGGCTCGTTCGCGGACGCACCTTATCTAGAGTTGCGAGTTTCAGGTCTAGAGTTGCGAGTTTCAGGGCCGGAAGAAGTGGTGACAATCATAGCCCAGAGGTTCCGCGAAGAATTTGAGGCCCGCGCTTCTGGGCCTAACACTGAAACCTCCAAGTAACAAGGTCAATGGCCCACCAGTAACTTTGCACCAGGCAAGAGAGGAACAGCAAGAGCGAACTTGAAAGCTAACACGGAACCTGGCACTTACGATGTCGTGGTAATAGGTGGCGGGCAGGCGGGGCTGTCAGTAGGTTATTACCTGCGGCGGTCTGGCTTGAGCTATGTCTTCCTCGACGCCCAAGCCGAGCCGGGAGGTGCCTGGCTGCACGGCTGGCACTCGCTTACCCTCTTTTCGCCCGCCCGTTGGAGTTCGCTCCCCGGCTGGATTATGCCGGGTGGGGCCTCCGAGTACCCCGGCTGGATTATGCCGGGTGGGGCCTCCGAGTACCCCGGTAGGGAAGCAGTGCTTGCCTACATGTTCGAGTACGAGCAACGATATGACCTGCCCATCGGTAGGCCCGTGCGTGTAACCTCGGTGCGGGCGCGGTCCGATAGCCTGGAGGCAGTGAGCGACAGCGGCATCTGGCAGGGGCGGGCGGTTGTGAGCGCCACCGGGACGTGGGAACAGCCCTACATCCCCCCTTACCCTGGCCGCGAGCTATTCGGCGGCCTCCAACTTCACTCCGCCCACTACATATCCCCCGAGCCGTTCAACGGTAAGCGAGTGCTGGTAATCGGCGGGGGCAATTCGGGAGCGCAAATCCTGGCCGAGTTGTCGCTGGTGGCCGATGCAACGTGGGTGACAAAGCGGCCCCCGCAGTTCATGCCCGACCACGTAGACGGCCGCTACCTGTTCGACCTGGCGACTCGCAAGTACATGGCCGAGCAGCGGGGCGATAGCGAATCGCTAAGGGAAGTGGTGACCAACAACCTGGGTAACATAGTGATGGTGCCTCCTGTGAAGGAAGCGCGAGAGCGTGGCGTGCTGCACAGCGTAGAACCTTTTACCCGCTTTACCAAGACCGGCGTGGTCTGGCCCAGCGGTCGCGAAGAGCGGATAGATGCCGTCGTATGGTGTACCGGCTTCAAGTCGGCGCTGGACCACCTGGACCCATTGGGCGTAATTGAGCCTGACGGTCACATAGACGTTGTGGGCACGCGCTCGGTGAAGCAGCCTCGGCTGTGGTTGGTGGGCTACGGCGAATGGACGGGCTACGCCTCGGCTACGCTCATTGGCGTGGGTCGCACCGCACGCTCGACGGTGGAGGAGATAGCGGCTTTTCTGCGGGAGTAGACGATGGGCGACGGCGGCTTTGTTGGCGTTCACAGCTTTGCCGCTGTAGGACAGCAGAACCCTGCTCCCCCTGTCATCCTGAGCGTAGCGAAGGATCTCGGATGTTTCAGTTACCTCTGGCTTGAACCTTCAGCAATTTACCGATAAGGTTCAACAGCCTCCCTATTCACCTTCTTGAGATCCTTCGCTACGCTCAGGATGACAGGGGGAGCAGGGTTCTGCTGTCCTACTTGGATACCCCGCATTATCTCCTATCGTCCTACTTCCCGTCGATCTCAATCCCCTCGGTCCAGGCGGCGATTTCGTCCTCGGTCATTTTGATGTTGGGTTCCAGGCGAATGTCTCTGTAGCCCCAGTCATCCACGTCTATAAGGTACTGCTGCCTGGAGATTAGCGTCCCCCTGGTGATGCGGGTCTTGGGGGCGGGCTTTGCCAGTTCGCGCTGCAAGCGGCCCATCAGTTCGTTCAACACCCAGGTGGGCACTTTGTCCCGCTCGCCCGGATACACGAAGCCGAAGAGCACCAGGTGGCCGAACAGCACCCTCCAGTAAGGTCCGAAGCGCCGCAGCAGCCGCTTCCAATCCATCTTCTCCGACCAGGCACGCACCAGGTGGGCTATGTCGGCTCCGTCGTATCGCTCGCGCTCCTGCACGAATGCCTTGGTCCAGATCATTTCCTCGGCGGGACTTAGCTTGACCGGTATGCCCAGCACGTCGTCGGACATGGCGTTGTCGAACCATTCGTCGTCAACCTCCGCCACCCCGTTGCCCGACCTGAAGATCACGTCCACGTACAGGTCGCCGCAGTAGGCTTTGCCCAGCCAGTGGGAGAAGGTCATCTCGGTTTCGCAGCCGTTTTGTCCCAGTAGCTCAAGTACCCGCTCCGAGTCCCCCGGCTTCACGAATATATCGAAGTCCTTCGTGTGCCTGGAAATGCCGGTGTATCGCTGGAAGGCATAAGCGCCGCCCACCAGGAAAGGTATCTGCGCTTCGTTGACAGCCCGCATAGCCATGCGGTAGAACTCGCAAGTCTTGGCGTCGAGGTTAATGTCCCCGAACTGGCAGTCCGCGTGGCCGTTCTGGTTGTAGTTGTGTTCAGAGCCTGCCTGCTCTACTATTTCTTCCTGTGATTCCCCTGCACCCACGGCGTACTCCCCTCAGTGAGGCATGCCTACTTTACATGCTCGATATGTGCGCTTTTGTAAAGCAGAAGATGTGCCAGGTTTGTGCCTGACCCTCGCGTGCGGTATACATTTTGCTAACCACACGGTCTGAATTCATAGAGGAAAGGCAATCCTGCTTGGGAGGAACGCTAGAGGATGGCTAAGGACAAAAGGAAAGTGCGTATCGCGGCGGTCGGTGACCTCCACTGCACCAAGAACTCGCAGGGGGCGTTCCAGTCGCTGTTCGCGGAAATCAACGAAAAGGCGGACGTGCTGGTGCTATGCGGCGACCTCACCGACTACGGGCTGCCCGAGGAGGCTCACGTCCTGGTGCGTGAATTGGCGACCTTGAAGGTGCCGGTGCTGGGCGTGCTCGGCAACCACGATTTCGAGAGCGGCAAGCAGGCCGAAGTGACCGACATCCTGTCCGAGGCTGGTCTGTTGATGCTGGACGGCGACGCGCACGAGGTGGCAGGGGTGGGATTTGCGGGCACCAAGGGCTTCGCTGGCGGCTTCGGCAAAGGCACTCTATCGCCATGGGGCGAGGAGACGATCAAGCTGTTCGTGCAAGAAGGCGTGAACGAAGCATTGAAGTTGGAAAGAGCAGTGGCCCGCCTGCGCACGCCTCACAAGATAGTGGTGCTGCACTACGCGCCCATCCAGGCGACAGTGGAGGGCGAGCCGGAAGCCATTTTCCCCTTCCTGGGTACCAGCAGATTGGAGGAGCCGCTGGCCCGCTACCCTGTGTCGGCGGTCTTCCACGGTCACGCCCACCGGGGCGCTCTAGAGGGCCACACGCTGAGCGGCTCGCCCGTATATAACGTGTCCATGCCACTGCTGAAGCGGGACTTCCCCGATAAGCCACCCTTCTATCTATTTGAGGTTTCCGACGAAGGTAAGATGGATATGCCCGTAGATGGCCGGGTGACCGCTGACGTGTAAGATGATAAGCTGTAAGTAACGCAAAGAGAAGGCACCTTATAGAGGCCTCCTCAAGACGATAGCATATTTGCTGTTCGCCCCGCCGGTACTTCTTCGTGCTGTGGCGGGGCCTTCTTGTCCGGCTTTGTCGCCGGGCTATTCGGTTGTGGCTTCGCCTGTGGTGGGTGTGCCTGCCGACGGTGCGGGCATCATCGCGCGCAGGAAGTCCAGCAGCGAAGGGAGGTCCTGGAAGGTGTGAGATTCGCCACTGACTACGTGTTGCACCTTCCCCTTCCATTCACGTTCGGCGGCCCCACCCACGTTTGGGTGAACGCCGTTGCCGTTGCCATCACTTGCGTTCCCATTGTGGGAGCCGCCGTCCGACTCTTTCCAGAGGCGCACCAGGAAGAGGTGCGAGGCCGCTGGCCGTTGAACCTTACCAGCCCCGTCTAGTTGATCTGACATGATTCTACCTGCCATTCGAATATCGTTGTTGATTGCTCACCGCATCGGAGCGAGCGCCTCGCTGTATGTGTCCCGTTCTTGTGTGGCACCCCCGTACCGCCAGGGAATGCCGTGACCTGTAGGTCGTGCAGTCTCTTTAGTTACTTTTGGTTCTCATGTGTGACTTTGATATCGCCGTCTATTCTGTTCGGTACGTCCCACTTACTGCCGGTCCGTTAGTCCGTGTATATCCAGCAGGTGGAATCTTCCTCCTGGCAGCTCGCACATCGAGGCTCCCACTCTGAGAGCACGTAGCCGAGTTCCGCGCGGTTGGTGACGGGCATGCTGGCGAACTGGCAGCAGCCGCACCGCACGCAGGGGCGTAATATAACCAGGTTCTCCTTCAGCAACTTGAACACGGTACAGTCTACTGTCGCCACGGCCAACTGGTTTAGGGCGTCGGCGTAGATCGCCCCTGGCGCTATCCTGCGACCTGTGAGGGCCAGCACGCGTGCCGCCATATTGCTGCGTAAATGCACTTCCAGAGGCTGAAGGCTTTTCTCGTATGCCTCAAGAGCCTCTATCTGCCAGTGTGGCGCTACCTGGACCGGCGTCGCGCAACGGCGGCTGGCGAGCACATCATGTGCGAGCGTTACTTCCTCCATCTCTATAGTGTGCATTTCTTAGTGTCTCCTTTTATATGCGTCTTTATGCGTCTTTATATGGTGTTTTTATATGTTCCGGTAGCCATACCTCATACGAGATATGGCTACCCTCATCGTTCTGAATTTGCTAAACCCGTTGTGTAGCTTCTCCTCAATTGCGTATTCCTGTTTTTAAGGGACTTTGTGAAAGTACCTGTCTGATATAGTCAGACGCTTGCGGTTCTGCGGCGACCACCCCCTCACTTGATTTGGGATTTGGGATTGCGGATTTAGGATTTGGGTGTGGGTATTTGATTTAGTTGTTCGGGTTGGTGGCGATTACCACATCACTACTAGGCGGCCCAGCCGCACCTTGTGGTGCCCGGAGGGTTTGCTTGGCCGGCGCGTCCGGTTGATGACCTGGTCGACCAACCGGTTCCGCTGTCTGCGCTCGACCGCTGCCAGGGTCTCCCGCGTGCGCTGTGCCGCCACTTGCTCTGAGAGGTATGTATCGTACATTGCCGCCTTCCCTCCTGAAAATTGCTCCGGGCTGTATATGGTGCCGCCCGTTTTCTATATCCGTTCTTTATGTTTGTTTTTTATGCGTTTTTGGTCTTTTTTGTATGTTTGTCTTTTTGTTATATGTTGCTGCGTTCCAACTGTGCTCATTTTAGCCGGAAGCAACGCGCAATAGAATAGATTTGGGTTACAGGGAGTCGTACAAGGAGTGCGACAAAAAGTGATACAAACGGGACATTGAACCGGACAGGCCCGGCGATTGTCTGAAATATTGACAGGAAAATCGCGTTAGATAACCGGCTGCTGCTGCGATGTTATTATGCGGGGCACCCCGACTCTTAGCATGGGGAGATTCTGTGCATTCTCAGTTCCCTGACGGGCTTTTCAGGCTGGACGACGTGCTGGTCGCCGAGAGGGCGCGGCTGGTGAGGCTGTGCGCGCAGCTTTCGGGCTGGCCCGAGGCTGCCGAAGACCTCGCGCAGGAGACGCTCATAGAGGCCTGGCGCATCCGCGACCGCCTGTACGACCCCAGCGGCTATTCCCAGTGGCTGAGCGCGATTGCCCGCAACGTCTGCCGCCGCTGGGTGCGCAGCCACGGCCGTGACCTGGTGCATCGAGTGCAACCCACCGGCTTCGACCCCCTCCGCTCCATCCTCGAACAGCAACCGGCGGACGACGTCGATTTGGAGGTGGAGTTGGAGCGGGAGGAGCTTGCGGTGCTCCTCGACCGGGCGATGTCCCTGCTGCCTGAGGCCACACGGGCCGTGCTGGTTCAGCGGTACATCGAGGATACGCCGGTGGCGCTGGTGGCAGAGCGCATGGGGCTGAGCGAAGGCGCGGTGGAGATGCGGCTCCAGAGGGGCAAGCTGGCGCTGAAGAGGGTGCTGGCGACCGACCTGAGCGAGGAGGCCTCGGTATACGGGCTGGGAGGCTCGGACCCTACCGCGCGGCAGGAGACGCGTATCTGGTGTCCCAGGTGCGGGGAGCACCGCTTCATGGGCCGCATGTCGCACGAAGAAGGTAGGTTGACGCTCTGGTGTCCGGGCTGCTCGCCCCAGCTTGGTACTGAGATATTCAGCTCGGGGTTGGGGTTCCTGCTGGTGGGCTTAAAGGGTTACAGGGCCGCGTTGACCCGGTTATTGACTCACACCAGCCAGTATTACGACCAGGCGCTTGTCGATTTCAGCGGACGCTGCGATGCGTGCGGACGCACGAACACGTTGCACCCCACGCTGCCGCAAGAGGTGACACCCAGGTTGCGACGCGAGCCGGGGCTGCACATAGCGTGTTCCGGCTGCAAGCGGATTTCGTGGGCGTCGTTGCGCGCTCTGGCCCAGGCGCTGCCGCAAGTACGCGAGTTCTGGAAGCTGCACCCCAGGATGCACACGCTGCCCCTGCGCGAGCTTGAGGCGAACGGCCGCCCGGCTTACATGGTCAGCTTCAGGGGGGTCAGTGACGGCGCGGAGATGGACGTTATTATAGACCGGGAGAGGTTCCGGGTGGTAGGCATCCACGAGAGCCATGCGCAGACCCAGGTGGCGCTACAGGCGGTCTGAGGCTCCAGGTATATCCCACAGCATGCAAGCGGAACTCTATTCAGGCTGTCTGCGGTCCCATGTCTTCTTCACTTTCTCAAGACTCCTGGGACGAACGTAGAACTCGACGTAGCCACAGTTGCCGCACACCAGATTGTCCAAATTGAGGCGATCTGTCACGCTAGAGAAGGCCATAGCCGGCCAGTTCTCAAACTCCTGCGGGATTATCTTATGGTTGTCCCTTTCCGTGTAGTAAACTTCCGCATGCTCGCACTGTGGGCAAACGCCGCTCTTCAAGCCCTTTTCCATAGCCTTACCTCCTTAGTGGTGGTAACGGTCCTGTGAGGCGGGGCGTGCGGCCTCGTTTTATCCCCTTACAGCACCAGCTCGCTACGACGGCGCGACAGGCCCCAGGCGGCGATTGCACCCGCGAGTGGGAAGGTGAGCGATAGCACCTGCCCCAACCCGGTGAGCGTGTAGACTCGCTGCCAGATGCCGTTGAACTCGTTGCGGGCTATCTGGGTGGCCTCTGTGGCGCGCTGTCGTAGCTGCTCGTAGGCGGCGGCGCTCTCTCCGCTGGAGGCGGCGGCGGCCTCGGCCCTGCGCCCGGCGCGTACGTGCTCGACCAACGTCTCGTGTGCCGCCAGCGAGTCTGTGTATGCCAGCCGCAACTCTTCGTAAGCGTTGGCCTGGCCCCTGAAATAGACGGTGGCGACCAGCGGCAGACGCGGCAGGCCCAGTCTCGACTTCTCCTCTTCCGCGGCTTCTACAGCCAGTGGCGAAATCTGGTCGGGGTTGCTGAGGAAGGTGTTTTGGGTGCAATCGCGGGGGCCGCACAGCCGCTGCTCTACGAGGGTGTGGAACTGGTCGAAGTCCGCGAGGCGGCGGTCCAACTCGGCGGGGTCGAACACGATGATGCTGTCGAGGGCGCGCTCCTGGCTGAGGAGGGCGGCGAGGTCCTGCACCCCGGCCACGTTGTCATAGGCTTCGCGGACCAGCACGCGGGCGTCGCTGCTTGCCTGTAGCAGGTGTAGTTGCAGTCCCGCCGTGAGCAGGACGGTGGCGATGAGGGCCGCGGCGATGGGTAGCGAGCCTCGGTAGTGCATGCGCCGGACGGCCAGCAGCATGGCGAGGAAGATGAGCGACAGCAGCCCTCCCAGGAAGAGAAGGACGTTGCGCCAGTTGTTGATTCGCTGGTCGGCCCCGGCGTAGGTGGCCTCCATCTGCTCCACCTTGACCGCTTCCAGGCCACCCAGCGCGGGCACGAGGCGGGTGTTCATGGTCTCGCGTGCCCTGAGGAAGGCGTCACCAGCGCGCTCGGTCTGCCCGGTCTCCGCGTAGCCGTACATAGCGCCTATCTGCTGGATGTAGTCGTGGGAGGCGTGGTCGGCGGCGCTGAAGACGTTTAGCTCGCCGTGGGTGGGGTCGGTGACGTTGCGCCAGGAGATGCGGGCCTGCTCCATGAAGAGGTCCCAGCGGGTATCTGCGAAGGCGCGGGCCTGCTGCCGGCTCTCCCCGGTGGTCTCCAGGAAGGTGGCGGCGGCGCTCATGTGGTCCAGGCCGGAGGCGCGCGCCAGGAGAGCCGCGTCCACGCTGACCGCGCCTTCGTCCACGATGGTGTGG
Source organism: Chloroflexia bacterium (assembly GCA_036388595.1). Lineage (GTDB taxonomy): Bacteria > Chloroflexota > Chloroflexia > QHBQ01 > JADMIH01 > JADMIH01. The sequence goes on along the minus strand of DASVRN010000161.1, from coordinate 6,423 downwards.
TAGTCGTTGTAAGTGGCAAGGTTGGCCTGCCAGGACACCAGCCCGGCCAGCACCCCGAAGGCCAGGGCGGCACTCATCAAAGCAAGCATCCACGAGCGGAGCTGCGCCACCCGCCTGTCCTGGGTGGCCGCCGCGCTCCTGGGGGTTGCTGCGGTGCCGCTAGCTGGGTTTGCCGTGATTGTCGCCAATGTCACTCCTGTCTCTGAAACGTGAAACGTGAAACGTGATGCGGTTTGTGCTGATTGGTTCGTGGATGTTAGAGAGCTTCTTGGTTGGGGACCATATTCCCCCTGTCATCCTGAGCGCAGCGAAGGATCTCAGATAGTGGCCTTGTTCTCAGGCTGAACTTTCACAACCCTGGTGCGTTCTCTTCAACAGCCTCCCTACTCACCTTCTTGAGATCCTTCGCTGCGCTCAGGATGACAGAGGGGAGTTTGGTCCTGTATGCCAAACCGGGTCGTATTCACGTGACGTTGTTACCCTAGCCGCATCACATTTCACGTTTCACATTTCACGTTTCACGTTTCACGTTTCACGTTTCAGAACCACGTTTCAGACTTCAACTCTTCCAGCCATAGACGTTGTCCATTGCGTCGGCGGTGGCTTTGAGGGAATCTACTTCGCGCTTGAGGCTGTTGGATAGCTCGTCGGTGGCGCCGTTGTAGGAGAGCACCTCGGACGACTTGATGCGCAGCACCTGGGAGAGCAGGGTGTCGAGCGTGCTCAGGGCGTTCTCGATTTGCGAGTCCCAACGGCGCATGGCTACGGTGGTGTCGGTGAGGTTCTGCATCTGCTGGAGCTTGCCGTCGAGGGCCGCGTAATACTGGCTCTTCAGGAAGTCGTCGTTGGTGGACTTGATTTGGGCTTCCAACTGCTTTATCTCGTCCGTCAGTCTGTCAATGGGGTTCGCGCCCCCGAGGGCCGTGTCAACGCTTTGGGCCTTTAGCGCGAGACCATAAATCGTGTTGGTAAGCTCCGGCAACGCCCCGACAGAGTCCATCAGCACCTTGCGCTGGCCCGGCTCCTGGACGCCGCCTATGGCAGCCTCGATATTTTGCCTTGCGGCCAGGGCACGCTGCATCTGCTCGCGGTAACGGCCCTGCAAACGGTTGAGATCAGGACCCGGCGTGGCGGTAGGCGTGACTACGTTCGTGGTTGAGGTACGCCCGCCACCTATATTGAACAGCGACGGATAAAGCACCAGGAGCACCAGCAGTGCACCCACGAACCACACCCACGACTGCCCCGTGAGGGCAATCAACACGGTAACGAGCAGGATCACAAAAGCCGCCTGCGCGGGGTGGGCCTGCACCCTCTGCCACAATCCCTTGAGCATGTCCGACGGGTTGCCGCTGTTGTTCATCAAAGTCCTTTCAATCGTAACGCGTAACGAGTAACACGTAAGAACTACGTTTTCCTCGCTCCAAGAGTTACGTGTTACTCGTTACGTGTTACTCGTTACGTGTTACTCTCTACTTCTGTTGAGGGGTAGGCAGCTTGCCTGTGCCTGCCATGATCTTGCCGGTCTTGCCGGTGTGCAGCTTGCCGGTTTTGTTTACCGCGTCGCTCGCGTTGGTGGAGACCAGCTTGCCGGTGCGTGGGTTGACCACGGCGCTGAGCACTACCGCCTGTGGGCTGTTGATCTGCACGGCCTTTTGCAGGGCGGCGCTCAGCTTGGCGGTGGCCTCGTCCACGGCACCCATGTCCAATAGCGCGAAGCCTTCTTGCGAAAGGGAAGCTATCTCTTCCTCGCCGGTGAAGCGGGTCAATTGCTCGTCCATCTTGATCTCGGTGGGGGAGCCGACCCAGCGCACGAAGAACCACGCCGAGCGGTCCAACTCGTCCACCTGCTCCTCGCTGCCCAGGTTGTACACTACGGTGGGCACCAGTATGCGGAAGGGGATGTTGTTGCCGCGCGGGGTGGTCTCAAGCTCTATCACGAACTTGGGCTCCTCGTTGCCAAGCGCGCCAATCGAGATTATCCACTTCTGCTCGTTCATCTGCTCGGCTGCCCGGTCCTGCACCGAAGGGTAGACCTGGCGCACGCTGCGGATGCGGGTGCCCACAGGGGTGTTGAGCACCAGCCGCACGTTGCTGGCTACGGTGCTCTGTACGTCGGTGAAGAGTTCGGTCACCGCGTCGGCCAGGTCGCGGGCGTTGGGCACTACCTCGGCCTCGCCACCGGTGGTGTGCGCGATAGTGCGCAACTCGTCGGCCTCCCAGCCGTTGCCCACACCCCAGGCGTCGATGCGGATGCGGGCGTAGGCAAGCTCGTTGGCGGCCTGGTAGGCATCGGTGATGGGTACTGGCCCCTCCTGCTTGCCGTCGGTGATCATCAGCACGCGGCGCTCATACTCGGGGTAGCGGCGGGAAGCCTCCAGCGCAATTCGCAAGCCCGAACCGAGTGATGTTTGACCGCCCGCGTTGATGCCACGTATCCGGCTGGTGAGGCTGCCTATCTCGCGCTCTATCTCGCGGCCGGTCTTCGGCGGCATGAACTCTTCAGCATAGTCGCTGAACAGGGTGATATGCACCACGACGTTGTCGGTGTCTGGCACCTCACGCAGCAGCTTCACGAGAGCGTCCTTAGCCGATTCGAGCTTGCTGCCCTCCATGCTCCCTGACTGGTCCATCACCACGCCGAGGAACACCGGCACGCTCTGCCTGCCTGCCCCTGCTCCTCCCGCTTCGGCACCAATGCTATACATAGTGCGGGCGAGATTTTGTCCCTGCAACACCTGCGCCTCAGAAGGATGAGGGGTAACGCGAAATCTAACCACGGGTTCCTCCATTTCGGAATTGGGAATGCGGATTTCGGATTTGTTTGAAATCCAGCGGTTCCCCAGGCCCAACTCATCTGTCATTTTTCAGCGTTTAACTACTAATGCGATAAGTGCGAATTCAAATCCGAAATCCCAATTCCCAAATCCCAAATCCGTCACTGCCATTCTTGCACGTCGAAGTAGATACGGGCCAGGACTTCCTCCCTGTCGGGGGCGTCGGGGGCGCGTTGTAAGTAGCGTCGATAGGCTGCACGGCAGTCCTGCCCGACCTGGGCTGGTGCGTTGGTGTGGTCGGGGCGGCTGTCGGGCCAATGGATGTCTTTGGGTAGTAGGGCCGTCTTCGAGAGCCGATATGCCGCGTACCACCAGTCGGCTTGCAGGCGGTAGAAGTGGCGCGATTCTGTGCGGTCGTTGAGGGCGGCAATGGCACGGCCCGCCAGGTCCAGGTCGCGCAGCAGACCCTGCACGTCGGGGCTGCTCAAGCTGGCGTTATTGAGGCGACCGGGGTTCCTGTTGAGATAGCTATCAATACGCGCCAGGTACAACTCCACGAGGCGAAGCTGGGCGTCTACGTAGCGCAGGGCGTTCTCGTTGACTGCGTCGAGCACCCCTATGGCTACGTCGGTCCTGTTCAGCGCCACCAGGCTGTCCGCCCAGCCCAGGACGGCATCGGCGTTGGCGGGGTCGGCGGCCACCACGCGGCTGTAGAGTTCGGCGGCCTCGTCGTAGCGGTGGGTCTCGCCGTAGAGGTCGGCCAGGGCTTGCTTGGGCAATACTTCCCCCGGCACGAGCCTGATTAGCTCCTGGAACAGCGTCTCGGCTGTCGCGTAATCGTTCTGGGTTTCGGCTGCCTGCGCCTGCACCAACAGCGTGCGCCAGCGGGTGGCGGGGGTGCCAAGGCGGTTAGCCTGGTCCAGGGCGGCTCTGGCTTCGTCGGTGCGACCCAGGTTGTTGAGGGCGGTGGCCCTGAGCAGGTGTCCGTCGATGCTGGCGGGGTGCGCTCTCAAGACGACATCCAACTGGCTGAGGGCTTCCAGGTAGCGCCCGGCATCAATCAGGTCGCGGGCGGGCTGTAGCAATTGCTGCGCGGGGTCGGCAACGCTGAGTACGGGCAGCGCCCCAATCTTGCCTGTCACCTGCTGGTTGAACAGCTTGCCTGTGATGATGGTGCTCTGCACCGGCACCAGCACCTGCGAGAGTGTGCGGGTGCCCTGCCCGCCGCTCACCTGCGGAGAGCCGACCACGCGGGCGCGCTCCTGGCCCTGGATGAAGCGGTTGATGCCCTCTAGCTGGTTGAAAAGCTCCTCGACCGTCTGGAATCGCACGCGGGGGTCGGGGTCGCGCCCGCGCATCACGAAGTCATAAATCTCCTCGGACACACCCCATTCGTGGCGGGGCGGGGCGAGTATCGGCTGCCTGTCCACGGCCACACCCAGCAGCGCGGCAAGGGTGCTCACGATGCCGAACAGGTCCATCGTGGGGGGCTGCTCGACTACGCCGCCGATTTCGGGCGGGGCAAAACCCACGGTGCCCCAGGCCTGGCGCTTCTGACCGGGGAAATACTCCATCGCGGTGCCCAGGTCGATGAGCACCTGGCGCTTCTCGCCGTTGGGGTCCGTTACCTCGATCACCTGGCCGGGCTTGAAGTCGCGGTACACGACGGGAGGCACGCGACGGTGTAGGTACTCGAACGCGCCCCGCATGCCGAGGATGAGACGCAGCGCCTCGCTTTCAGGCAGGGGGCCGCCGTTCTCATCGTAGAGGTCCTTCCAACCCTTGCCTTTCACGAAGGCCATGACGATGTACGGCACGCCGCCCTCGTTCACGATGTCGTAGATGCGGACGATGTTGGGGTGGTCGAGGCGCACGAGCATTTCGCGCTCTTCCACGGCGGCGGCGAGCAGTTCGGGGTCGGTGGTGTCGAGTATCGCCTTGACCGCGACCTGGCGGCCTTCAGGCTCGGCGCGGCTGGTGAGGTTCATATCGACGCCCTTGAACACGGCGCCCATACCGCCACCGCCGATGACCTTCTGTATCTTGTAGCGCCCGGCGAGCACCTGCCCCGGCTTTAGCTGGTTAAGGCCACCCTCGCTCTTTTGCCCCGTGGCGATGGAGTCGAAGCGGGTGCCGCACTCACGGCAGAACTTGGCTCCGGGGCGCAGCTTCGCGCCGCAATTGGGGCAGGTAGTGGGACCTGGGGCCGTTTCATCGGTGGCACCGGGGGCCGGTAGCTGGACCGATGCGCTCCTGGGCGCGCCGCAGTTGGGGCAATAGTCTTCGCCTGGGGGGATGTTGGTGCCGCAGACGCCGCACTTGATGCTGGCGGCGACACCGTCACCGGCTGGGGCCGCAGCCGTCGAGCCAAGCGCCTGCCCTAACGGAGCGCCGCAGTTGGAGCAAAATTCTGTGCCGGGAGGGTTGGTGGTGCTACAGACCGGGCAAGTTATGGGGGAGGCTGAGGTGCCGCCACCACTCGCGGGCTGCGCGGCTGCTGAGTCGATAGGAGCGCCGCAGTTGGGGCAATATCCATCGTCGGGCACTACCGACTTACCGCACGTTGGGCACACCTGAGTAGCCGCTTGGTTAGTGCGCTGTGCTTTAGCCAATCCGAACAACCTCTTTCTAAGCGTCGTGCTCTTGCGAGCGAAGCAGGCCCGCGTTTATACTGTGACGGCACCGGCAGTGGAGATAGTATACCTTCATTTGCCAGTATTGCATAGCGCGCAAGCCGCGCCGTCCGTTTCTGTAACCTCGTCCGTCAGATGTACGTAATTGGAGTGGTTTGAGGTTGCAAGGGGACGATGGACGATGGACGATGGACGATAGGAGTGATGAGGACTGAGGATTGAGGACTGAGGACTGAGTAGCTTTCAGCACTCTTGCCAACAACAAGCCTAATCTTAGCGCGCTCTTGGCGTCCTTGGCATCTTGGCGTTTTCGTCTCCTATTATCGTCCATCGTCAATCGTCCATCGTCCATCGTCCATCGTCCATTCAGGAGCACTATGAGAAAAAGGTCGTTCAACTTGGGTCCGCTGGAGGTGGTCGTGCCGGGCATCCTGGCGGCGGTGATTGGGCTGGTGATATTCGTGGCGTTCGCGCCGGGGCTGGGCTTTGGAGCCGCCTCGAACGCGAACGTGGTGCGGATATATACCAGCGTGCCGATGAACAATTTCGCCAGCATCGTGCATGGCGTTGAGATGGCGCTTGAGGATGCGGGGTATAGGGCGGGCAACTTCCAGGTGGAGCTGGTCGCCTTGAACGGTGCGGCCACCATTGACGGCAACTGGGACGCCGGGGTGGAACTTGCTAACGCCCGCCGTGCCGTGGAAGACCCGGATGCGATGGTGTACATCGGCACCTACAACAGCGGCGCGGCCAAGATCAGCATCCCCATCCTCAACCGCGTGAACATGGCGATGATTAGCCCCGGCAACACTTACCCCGGCCTCACCAAGCCGGGCACGGGTAACGCGGGCGAACCCTGGACGTATTACCCGCTGGGCGTGCGCAACTACTTCCGCGTGGTGCCCGCCGACGACCTGCAAGGCTCGGCAGCCGTGGCCTTCGCCCAGCAGCGAGGGGTGCAGTCCGTCTACGTGCTGGACGACACCGAACTTTACGGCAAGGGCATAGCGACT
>DASVRN010000160.1:0-18357 GCA_036388595.1 Chloroflexia bacterium | reverse complement strand
GGCGCTTGATGACGCCTCCGACGACCCCAACACTACCGACGACCTGCGTTGGAAGGAGCGGCAGGCAGCCGACGCGCTACGTAACGGCAAGTACGAGGACATAGAAGATGCGCTGGCCGACCTGGGCAAAGGGGTGCAGGACACCGCCGGAAAGGTGATGACCCAGGAGGAGATGGCGCGAGCCTACCCTTCGCCTACAGCAGCCGCCGGTGGCTCCCAGCAGGCGCCGCCCGCCGGTCCTTCTGAGGGCCAGAACGGTCAGCAGCGCGGCGAGCAATCTGGGCAGCAAGGCCAGGAGGGTCAAGCGGGTCAGGAAGGTCAAGAGGGCACCGAGTCGGGCGAGCAGGGCCAGGGCGCGCAGGAAGGGCAGGAAGGCGAGAGCCAGCAGGGTGAGGCCCAGCAAGGCGAGCAATCGGGCAACCAGCAGGGCCAGGGCGAAGCCGGAGACCAGGAAGGCGCGGGGCAGGCGGGTGCCGGAGAAGGCCAGGAGGGCAGCGAAGGACAGTCCGGGAATGGTCAGCAAGGCGGCGGCCAGAATCAAAGCCAGCAGCAGGGGCAGGGCAGCCCCGGCGCGGGTGACGGCCATCGCGAGAGCGGACCTACCGGGCCGGGCGGCGTGAACGGCGGCGCGGCTAACCCGTTCGAGCTTGAAGGCAACAAGGACCCACAAGGCGGCAACCCCAGCGACGGCAACCAGCCCGCCCTCTCGGTAGAAGGAGACGGGCGACAGTCTGATACCGCGGCCCCGGCAGACCAGGGCACCGCCAGCAACGTGCCGGGGGAGAACAGCCGCGTGCCTGTGGAGCGCTGGGACGTGGTGCAGCGATACTTCAACGGCAGGTAACGATGGGGCCGTACGTAGTCTCGCTCCCAAAGGATTGAAAGTGTCTAGAGAGGAACTAGCGGGGGTTTTGGGTTCGCATAGCATCGACACCGCCAGCCTCGATCTCCTATTCTCTCCCGACGGGCACGAGGTCTACGGTCTCACCCTGCCGGGCGAGCGCGCCCTCACTACCTGGGGCCAATTGCGCGACCTTTCAGGGCAGACAGGGCACTGGCCCGTGATCCTCGGCGCTGAGGAAGAGCTAAGGTTCCACCGCCAGTCAGTTGAAGAACCTTATCTACGTACCTCGGTGCGGGAGATTATTAACAAGGCTGAAGCAATAGACGTTGACAGGCTGCTGGAGAACCGCCTGCTCAGTCTCTCCGAGCTTGAGGGTGAAGAGTGGGAAGCTTTCTCGGAGATGCTCATGCGCAAGGCAGAAGACCTGGGCGAGGGCAGCTACATTGACGCAGTAACTGAGTGGGCTGAGCACATTGACAAAGTGCCGGGTAGGCGCAAAGCGGTGTTGGGGCAGTTGCTACGAGAAAGAGCCGGTGAGTGGCCGGACGATGCGGAGCCGCACAACTACTTTTCCATCCCGTTCGAGTGGACGGGCGACTACACCAAACTGAAGCCGCTACGCAACGTGCGCCTGGCCCTGGTACCCACAATATCAAGCTGGGAAGTGCCCGCTTACTTGAAGTTCGGTGCGTGGAACGACTGCCCGTCGCCCGAGGAACATGTAGCCGTGCTGAAGCACTGGAACGCTCAGTATGGCGCGCAGGTGGTGGGCCTGACACATGACGTGCTGGAAGTAGGTGTGACCCGCCCGCCGAACAGCAAGCTGAGCGCGTTCAACCTCGCCAGGGAGCAGTACGGCTACTGTGCCGACATCGTAGACCAGGGCGACGGCGGCATCCTGGACCTGGCAGCAACCTTGCTCGATGCAAGCGTATGGTATTTCTGGTGGGACTGAGACGGAATTTGGGAATTGGGATTTCGGATTTGGGATTTAGTAGATATCTGAGCAAATCCGAAATCCCAATTCCCAATTCCCAAATTATCAAGAAGGTGGGACTAGATTGAGCGATACTATGCAAGCCTGGACGCCTGAGCAGGCGGCGGGAATAGGGGAGCGCGTGCAGCAGATTGTGGGCGCACTGGAGAGCGAATTGGGTAGCGTGATCGTCGGGCAGCGGCAGGTGGTGCGCGGGGTGCTCACCGCCCTGCTGGCCGGGGGTCACGTGCTGCTTGAGGGCGTGCCGGGACTGGGCAAGACGCTGCTGGTGCGCACGTTGGCCGAGTGCCTGGACCTCACCTACAGCCGCATCCAGTTCACCCCCGACCTGATGCCCGCCGACATCGTGGGCACCGACATCATCAACGAGACCGACGGCATGCGGGCCTTCGCATTCCAGCCGGGGCCGATCTTCGCCCACCTGGTGCTCGCCGACGAAATCAACCGCGCCACGCCCCGCACCCAGTCGGCCATGCTCGAAGCGATGCAGGAGCACGTCGTTACTGTGGGCCGCACCAGCCACCCTCTGCCGGAGCCGTTCTTCGTGATGGCTACCCAGAACCCGATAGACCTCCAGGGCACATACCCCTTGCCGGAGGCCCAGCTAGACCGCTTCTTCTTCAAGCTGATTGTGGAGTACCCGCAGGGCGACGAGCTGAAGGAGATCGCCCGCCGCACCACCGGCAACCGCGCGGCGAGCGCCCGCAAGGTGATGGACGCTGCCACGCTGATACGATTGCAGCAAATCGTGCGCGACATCCCGGTGGCCGATGAGGTGCTCGATTACGCGGCCAACCTCGTCATGGCTACTCACCCGGAAACTGCCACCGCCAGTCCCTCGGCCCGCCAGTTCGTGCGGTTCGGGGCCAGCCCGCGCGCTATTCAGTCGCTGGTGCTGGCAGGCAAGGTGAACGCCATCCTGTCGGGCCGCTATAACGTCTCGTACGACGACCTCAAGCGCGTGGCCCTGCCGTCGTTGCGGCACCGCGTGGTGCTCAACGTGGAGGCGCAGCTACAGAGCATCAACGCCGACACGATCATCACCCGCGTGCTGGAAGAGGTACAGGCTTGAGACCGGCGAGCGGCATACGAGCGACCCTGGGGAACCTGGGCCGCCGCTTCGCCCGGCGCGCGCCCATATTCGCGCCCGTCACCGACAACAACGTGGTGGACGGCGACTTCCTGCGCAAGCTGGACCGGCTTTCGCTCACGCTGGGGCGCGACCTCATAAACGGGCTGATGGGCGAGCACCTTTCTACGCGGCGCACCTCCGGCATCGAGTTTGCCGACTACCGCCAGTACAGCGCGGGCGACGACCTGCGCCGGGTGGACTGGAACGCCTACGCACGCCTGGGCACCCTGCACGTCCGCCAGGCTCAGGCCGAGCACGACACGGTGCTATTCCTGCTGGTGGACGCCAGCCCCTCGATGGACTTCGGCACTCCGACCAAGTTCCTATCAGCTCGCCGCCTCGCCGCCGGGTTGGGCTATATCGCCCTGTCGCACCTGGATAGCGTGGTGCTGGCAGCGCCCGGCGCTGACAACAGGCTCAGCGCCGACCCGTTCAGGGGCAGGGGCCAATCGCCGGGCCTGTTCCGCACCCTGCAAGATTTGAACGCCGGGCAGGCTATGGACTTCGACGGCATTATGCGTGGGTGGAGCGCCGAGCGCATGGGCGGCGGGGCGGTGGGCCGCCTCGCGGTGATCGTATCCGACTTGCTGCTCGACCGTTGGCGCGACGGGGTGCGCAATCTCGTCATGAACGGCTTCAGCGTCACCGTGCTCCACGTGCTCAGCCCTGAAGAGTTGGCACCCTCGGAAGACGGCGATTTCCAGCTTGAGGACAGCGAAACGGGCGAGCGGCTGGACGTGCACCTGGGAGCCGCCAGCTTGCAGGAATACGACCGCCGCATAGCCGCCTGGCTGGCCGAGACCGAGACCTGGTGTAATGCCAACGCCGCCCGCTACGTGCGCCTGCAAAGTGACTGGGACATCGAGCGCACCCTGCTCGACCTCCTGCGCAAGAGGGGAGTGACGGCTTGAACCTGCTGAACCCGGCCGCCGCGTGGTGGCTCCTCCTCGTGCCCGCGCTCATCGCGCTGTACATGCTGCGGCCTCGCTCGCGTCGCAAGCCGGTGCCCAGCCTCCGCCTGTGGCGCGAACTGCCGCAGGTGGAGCGCCCCACCCCGCGTCTGCGCCGCCCGCCGCTCTCGTGGCTACTGCTGTTACAGGCCCTCTTGCTGGCCGCCGGGGCTTTCGCCCTCATGCAGCCCGCCCTCTGGACCCCCGCCGCCCGGCACACCGTGGTGCTGCTCGATATGTCGGGCAGCATGCAGACCGCCGAGGGTGCCTCCACCCGCTTCGAGCAGGCGCGGACCGAGGCCCGCAACGTGGCGGGCAAGCTGCGAGACACCGACCGCATCACCCTTTTGGGCGTCGGTCCAACCGTACTCACTGCCTGCTCCAACTGCATACGCAACGACTTCGAGCGCGCCCTGCGGGAGTTGACGCCCAGCGCCGGGCGCGCTAATTGGCCTGCCGGGCTGTCTATAGCCTCGGGGCTTGCGGGACAGGCAGGGGCCAACGCCACTACTACCTACGTCATATCCGATGGGGCCTTTGCTGATTTGCCGGGCGACGGTCTGCCTTCCGACATGCATTTTGTGCAGGTAGGAGATAACGTAACCAACCTGGCAGTGAGCGTGTTGAGCGCCCGCAGGCCACCCAACAACTCGCCCGGCTACTCGGCTTATGCCCGCATAGAGAACGTCTCCACCTCCCAGGCCAACGTGCAGGTGTCCGCGCTGGCCGACACGGTGCCCCTCCCGCCCCGCAGCCTGAGCATCCCCGCCGGGGGGCATGCCGATGTGACGTGGGACGTACCGGCCGGTGCGCTCAAGCTCACGGTGGGCGTTGACACCCAGGACGCACTTGCCGCCGACAATCAGGCGGTGCTCTTCCTGCCCACCAACTCGCAGAACCAGGTGATCGTCAAGTCGGACGATCCAGCCATGTACATGCGGGCGGTGGCGGGCTACCACGGCCTGCAACCGATTACCGACACTGTGAAGAGCAGCGCCGAAACCGCCTTTACGGTCTGGGAGGGGGAGTTGCCCTCCGCCCTGCCCGCCGGTGGCCTTTTCCTGGTGAACCCCTCCGGCAGCCTGCTCAACTCAACGGGCGACATGGAGAACCTCGGCTCGCTGGACGTTGTGGCAGGCCACCCGCTGCTGCGCGACATAGACCTGCGCGCCCTGTTCGTGGAGCGCGCCCGCAAGTACGAGGCCCCGGCCTGGCTTGAGCCAATCGTGCAGAGCGCCGACGGCCCCTTGTTGTTGGCGGGCGAGCAGGATGGCCGCAGGATAGCGGTGCTGGCCTTCGACCCGCGCGAGTCGAACCTGCCCAAGCTGGCGGCCTTCCCGCTGCTCATGGCGAACCTGGCCGACTGGCTCTACCCGCAATCGGGCGTGGGCGCGCTGCGTCCAGGCGAAGCGGCGATAGTGCCTCCCGGCGCGACCGTCACCACCCCGGGCGGCAGGGCGGTACAGGCGACCGAGGCGGGCGTGTTCGCGGACACGCACGAGGTGGGCATCTATACCGTATCCCTCGCCAACGTGCAGGCGAATCCGCAGGACGCCGCGTCTCTGTTCGCCGTCAACATGGCCGACATCAACGAATCCAACGTCACTCCCAGGGACCACCCGGAGCTTGAGCGGGCAGCCGTCGAAGTCTCCGAGCGGGTCGCCACCCAGGACTACTGGTCGCCATTGGCGGCGCTGGCGCTGGTCCTGGCGGGCGGCGAGTGGCTGCTCTACTGCCTGAAACGAGGCCGCATGTGAACGACTTTCTCTTCCTACAACCCCAAACACTGTGGCTGGCACCCGCCCTGGTCCTGTTGCTGCTGCTATCCATCCGTCTCGTGCGCGGGTTGGCTCCTTGGCGGCGCAGGACGGCGGCCTTCTTCCAGACGCTCACCGTGTTGCTGCTGGTGGCCTCTCTCGCTCAACCTGCCTTCGCGCGGCCCCAGGGCACCATGAGCCTGGTGGTGGTGCTCGACTCCTCCGCCAGCGTCAGCCCGGAAGGTCGCGAGCAAGCCACCTCGTTTGCCCGCGACGTGCTCGACACCGCCGGGGAGGACGTTACCCTGCAATTCGTATCGGTGGGGCAGCGCGCCACCCAGCTTACCAACGAAGAAGTGCTCAGCGGGGAGGGGCCGGTTATCAGCGGCACCAACTCGCTCGTGGACGACCCCAACCTGCGGGCCACGGACCTATCTTCGGGCCTGCGGCTCGCTGGTAGCCTCCTGAAAGACGAGGGCCGCCGCCGCGTGGTCGTGGTCAGCGACGGCTGGGAGACGCTGGGCCGCGCCGCTGACGAGGCTATCCGGTTGCAAGGTCGCGGTATCGACGTGCAGGTGATGTCGCTCTCCGCGTTAGGCGCGCCCGAAGTGATCGTGCGCTCGCTGGACGTGGACCCTTACGCCCGCGTGGGCGACCCCGTACGCACCGGGTTGAACGTCTACAGCAGCGATGCAGGCCCCGCCGTGCTCAGCCTGAGCGTGGACGGCCAGGCGCTTCTCACGCAGACCGTCACCCTCAAGGCAGGCGAGAACACCCTGCCTGTTGACCACCGCGCCCTCACGTCCGGCTTCCACCGCCTCGACGCCACAATAACCAGCGAGAAGGACACAGCGGTGGAGAACAACAGCGCCGCCGCCACAATAGTGGTCAAGGCGCAGCCGAACGTGCTGGTGCTTGAAGACCGCCCAGGCGAGTCGGACGGTCTGGTGGACAGCCTGCTCAACAGTGATATGACGGTGGAGGTGCGCACTCCCGCCTTCATCCCGGCCCGCCTGCCCGACCTCGACCAGTACGACAGCATCGTGCTGTACAACGTGGCCGCTACCAGCATGACGCTCGACCAGCAGCGCACGTTGCAGGAGTACGTGCGGCGCAGCGGCAAGGGCCTCGTAGCCATCGGCGGGCAGACCAGCTTCGCCAAGGGCGGCTACCAGGACAGCGTGCTGGAAGAGGTAATGCCCGTATCCTCCGACCCGGGCCCTCGGCCCGAGAAGGGCGAGACTGCCCTCATACTGGTGTTCGACCGCTCCTCCTCGATGGACGAGTGGATGGGGCTGAGCAACGAAGAAACCAAGTTCAGCATGGCGAAGGAAGCGGCGCGCCTCTCGATTGACGCCCTGCGCACCGGAGATATATTCGGCGTGCTCAGCTTCGACACCGAGAACCTGTGGACGATTGACCCCATGACGATCCACGCCAACACCGATAAGCAGGCGCTGAAGGACAAGATTAGCGACATTGAACTGGGTGGCGGCACCAGCATCCACCCGGCCGTAGAGGAAGCGGGCAACAGGATACTTACCATCCAGGCGCAATCGCGGCACCTGGTGCTAATGACCGACGGCAAGGACTACCAGTCCGGGGGCTACGACGACATTCTCAACAAGCTGCGCTCCTCGGACGTAAGCCTGTCCACCATCGCGGTTGGGGCCGACTCCGACCGCGACTTGCTGATAGACCTGGCGCGCCGGGGCGAGGGGCGGCACTACTTCACCGAACGCATAGACAACATCCCCAAGATCGTCTTCCGCGAGCTTGACCTGGCACTCAAGGAGGCAGTTATCGAGGGCGCGGTGCAGCCGCACGTGCTCGAAACCAGCCCGGTCATGCGGGGTATCGCCCCCGGCTCCCTCCCGCAGCTTGGTGGCTACGATATCACCACGCCCAAGGACGCCAGCGTGACCGCCCTCACCGCCGACCTGGGTCAGCCGCTGCTCGCCCACTGGAACTACGGCCTGGGACGCGTGCTCGCCTTCACGTCGAGCGTGGACCAGGCGTGGGGCCGGAACTGGCTGGAGTGGCGCGACTTCGACCGCTTCTGGAACGCCGCCGTGCGCTGGACGATGCAAAGCCCCCTTAATCGCCAGCTACAACCGACAGTCACGGTGACCAGTGACGAGGCGGGGCAGCCCATGGCGCACATCCAGGTGGAGAGCCTAGATGAAGACCTCGGCTTCTCTGACTTGACCGACATCACGGCGGGCCTGCGCTCCCCCTCCGGTGTGGTGACCACCACGCTGCTGAACCAGACCGGGCCGGGCCGCTACGAAGCCCAGGTGCCGGTGAGCGAGCTTGGTGCCTACGAAGTCCGCTTAACCCGCCCCGGTGAGGGTGACGCGACCCAGACCGAGACAGCGGGGTTCAACGTGCCCGTGGGCGAGGAGTGGGCGCACGTCGGCACCAACGACCGACTGCTCAAGCGTCTCAACGGCGGCAAGGACTACCTGACCGACCCCGCGCTGGCCCTCGACGGCTCCGGCCTCGCAGGCGCGGTGGTGGAGTACGACCCCCTCTGGTTCTACCCCCTGGCGGCCGCCCTTATAACCTTGCTCCTGAGCGTAGCCGTCCGCCGCATAGAGTTCCGCGGTCGCAAGAAGCCGGTCGCTTAGAGACGGAAACGCCAAGACGCGGAGACGCCAAGGACCACGCCAAGGTTAGGTGAGGTATTCTAAGCAAGAGAAGCAGAGTACAAATGTCGTACCCTGCTCCTTTTGTACTCTCTAAACCTCTATACACTTGGCGTGGTCCTTGGCGTCTCCGCGTCTTGGCGTTTAGCGTCTCCTCTACTGCTACCGCCCCAAAGTTGGCACGCACTTTGCATTAGAATAGTTGAACAGGTGTTCTATTATCGACCATGTGTAGATAGAAGGAGATTGTGAGATGGCAACCGATACGAAGCAGAACACTAACCAGGCAAACGGCACCAACAACGAAACTAACGGCAACAATGGCAACAATGGTCCCTCCCGGAGCGGCAACCTGCGCGACTCGGAGATGATGGCGCACTTGATGGATGCGCTGGAGAAGGGCACCGACATCGGACACTACGGCAGGCTCACCTTCGCGATGGTGGCCCGCCACTTCCTCGAAGAGGACGAGATGCTGCGGCTGCTCGGCAATCAGGAGGGTGGCGAGGAGGAGGCCCGGCGTCTGCTCTTGCAGGTGCAGGCTAAGGACTACAATCCGCCCAAGCGCGACCGCATCCTCCAGTGGCAGCAGGAGCAGGAGTTCCCTATCTGCCCAAACGCCGAGGACCCCGACGCCTGCAACGTCTACCGCGACCTGCGCTTCCCCGACGACATCTACGAGAGCATCGAGGAGTATTACGAGGAGAAGGTAGAGGCTTCGCAGAGCTAGCGGCCTAGCCCTTGGCTCAAGAATGAGGCACCCTGGAACTGTGGGGTGCCTCATTCTTGTTTTATGGGGTTTGTATCCCGCAATCCGGCTCTAGTATAATTATGTAACTCAAGCACACGGGGCAGGCTACCCTGGCCTAACACCCTCTGTCTGGAAGCAAGTGATGTCGAACCTCATCTTCCTCGATACCAAAGCCCGCCCTCACACGGAGCCGCAGACCAGCGCCTCCCCCCGCGTGGCGTTCGTCACCCTGGGCTGCAAAGTGAACCAGAGCGACACCCAGAAGGCCATTGCCGACTTCCGAGCGGCGGGGTTCCGTATCGTGCCACCCTCCGCGCCCGCCGAGGTGTACGTGGTCAACACCTGCTCGGTGACGCACGTGGCCGACCGCAAGAGCCGCCAGTGGCTGCGCCGTTCCGCCCGCGCCAACCCCGACGCGCTTGTAGTGGCTACCGGCTGCTACGCGGAGTCGGGCCGCGAGACGCTGGAGGGGATGGACGAGGTTGGCCTGGTGCTGGGTTACAAGCAGAAGGACGATTTGCTGGGGCTGGTGCTTGAGCGGATGCCCGGTCATGTGCCGCCCGCTACCGTATGCGTCGAGCAAGAGCCGGAGCGCACACCATCATGGGCGGGCGGCGAAGAAGGCGACCCCGATCCTGAGTTCCAGGCGCGCACCCGCGCTATGGTCAAGATCGAGGACGGCTGCAACGACTTCTGCACCTTCTGCATCATCCCCTTCACCAGGGGCATGCCGCGCTCCACACCCACTAACGAGGTAGTGCGCCTCGTGCGGCAGCGTCTCAGCGAAGGCTTCAAGGAGATCGTGCTCACCGGCGTGCATATGGGCAAGTACGGGCAGGACCACGCCCAGCGTAAGCGGTCCGCAGCCGACCCCACCGAGGCCCGCGACCTGCCCGGCGTGGTCCGGGCGGTGCTCGACAGGACCGGCGTGCCCCGCCTGCGCATCACCTCGGTGGAACCGACCGATGCGATAATGATGCTGCCCCTGCTATCCGACGCACGATACGCGAGCAGGCTGGCCCCGCACCTGCACCTGCCGTTGCAAAGCGGCTGCGATGCCACACTGGCCCGCATGAAGCGCGACTACACCACGGGGGAGTACGCCGATGTGGTGCGCCAGTGTCGCCAGGCGGTGCCCGGCATATCTATCACCACCGACCTGATTACCGGCTTCCCCGGCGAGACCGAGGAGGAATGGGCGGCCACTCGCGCGTTCGTGCAGGAGATGGAGTTCTCCAAGGTGCATGTCTTCCCGTACTCGCAGCGTCCAGGCACCCCCGCTATGAACATGCCCGGCCAGGTGTCGCCCGAAGTGCGCCACGCCCGTACGCCGGAGATGATGGAAATCAGCACGCGCATGGAAGCCGCCTATGCTATAAAGCACCTGGGCTCCGTCCGCCCCGTGCTGTGGGAGACGCGCTCCGAAGACGGCACGTGGCACGGTCTCACCGACAATTACCTGCGCGTGCGCACCCAGCATGGCACTGACCTGCAAAACGGTATTACGCACGCCCTGCTCTCGGTCTACGACGCCTCAGGCCTCTGGGCGGAAGTACGTTAAGCCGATGAGTAGCGCCGAAGCCTCTGCCCGCACCATGCTGGCTACAGCCGTAGTCGTGAGCATCCTGGCGGCTTTCGCGGCCATGACGCTCGGCTTGAACGGCCTGCAACTCTGGGCCATAATAGTGTGGGTCGTGGCGCTGGCGAGCGCAGGTGCCGCCTTCCTTGCCTACAGGCGCTACAGTGGTATCCGGGCGCAACGCTGGCAGGAGGAGCTACGGCAGAGCGAGCACCGCGTCAGCGAGCTGCTGGACCACGACGAGAGCACCACATCTTCCACTCCAACCGGCGACTCCACACCCACGAATCGTTCCTGAGGACATTACATGCCTAACGCCAAGACCCAGCGACTCCTCTTCATCTTCGGTTTCGCTGGAGTCCTAACATCGTGCTTCGGGTGCGGCCTTGCGTTCAACAACCAGATAGGAGCCGCCCAGGTCGCGCTAATCGTCGCCTGGCTGATACTGGTGCCCCTGTTCGGCTACCTGATAAGCACCCGCCGCCGCCTCAAAAAAGTCGTCCGCCGCAAGGAAGTCCGCCAGCAGGAAGAACTTTCCGCACTCAGTACGTTGGGACAGGAGATAGGGGAAGGGACGACGGATGACGGTGGAGTAACACGTAACACGTAACACGTCTCAAGAGATTAGGTGCCATGTGAGCTATTTTGTTCCCACATTCTCCATTACGTGTTACGTGTTACTCCGCCTTTATCTACTCTGAAGGAGCACTATGGACCTGAACCGCTACACTAACCCCGCAATGGGGGCTATATGGTCGGCGCAGCGCAAGGTGGACCTGTGGTGGAAGGTCGAAGTGGCCGTGGCCGAGGCGTGGGCGGAAAGGGGCAGGGTGCCTGGGGAGGTGCTGCCCATACTGCGCGAAGGCCAGGTCGATTTGGCGCTCATGGCTGAGTACGAGAAAAGCACCGACCATGACGTGATTGCTTTCCTCAAGGCCGGGGGCGACAGCCTCTCCGACCAGGACGCCGCCCGCTACGTGCACCTGGGCCTCACCTCCTCCGACGTGATAGACACTGCGCTCGCCTTGCAGCTAAAGGAGGCGATGACCCTCATCTTGAGCGACGTGGAGGACGTGCGCGTGACGCTGGCTGCCCTGGCGCTGGAGCACAAGCACACAGTCACGATAGGGCGCACCCACGGCGTGCACGCGGAGCCTACCACCTTCGGCCTCAAGGTGCTGGTCTGGTACGACGAGATGGGGCGGCATTTGCACCGCCTGGAAGCCGTCGCGAAGGACATCGCCACAGGCAAGATTTCGGGCGCGGTTGGTACCCACGCCAACGTACCGCCCGACCTCGAAGAAGACGCCCTCACCCGCCTGGGCCTGGCGACCGACCCGGTATCCACCCAGATAGTGCAGCGCGACCGCCATGCCGCCGTGCTCAACGCGCTGGCCTTGCTCGCCTCCTCGCTGGACAAGTTCGCCACGGAGATACGCCATCTGGCCCGCACGGAGGTGAGGGAGGTAGAGGAGCCGTTCGGGGCGGCCCAGCAAGGCTCGTCGGCCATGCCCCACAAGCGCAACCCGCACAAGAGCGAGCGTATCAGCGGCCTGGCGAGGGTGGTGCGGGGCTTCGCGCTCACCGGCATGGAGAACGTGGCGCTGTGGCACGAGCGAGACATATCCCATTCATCGGGCGAGCGGCTCATCCTGCCCGGTGCCTTCATACTGGTGGACTACATGCTACGCCAATTCGACAGCATCATGGGCAACCTCAACATCTACCCCGGACGCATGCGACGCAACCTGGAACTCACGGGCGGGCTGGTCTTTTCGCAGCCGGTAATGTTGGCCCTCACCGAGAGTGGCCTAGACCGGCAGACGGCTTACAAGATCGTGCAGCGCCACGCCATGTCGGTGTGGGACCTCGACGCCAAGGGCGAGACCGGCCCCACCTTCCTCGAACGCCTCATGTCGGACGCGGAGGTGATGGAGCGGCTTACGCAGGAGCAACTACGGGAGATCACGTCGCTGGAGCGGCACCTGGCGTATTTGGACGAAGCTTATAGGAGGGTGGGGTTGGAGAGTTAGTGGGTATCGTGTTGTATATTCAGGCGAATATCTCATCTACTGGCATGCGCCTACTGCCGATAGTCGTCTTTGCTCCACATTTCCACCGTGAACATCCGTGCTCTTTAGAGGAATTTACTGCTAACCTCACCCTGACGCTGTGAAATACCATATCAGCGCTGAAAGAGGGCAGTTCAGCAGGTCTACTGTGGCTTTCTATTGTGCTATCAACCGATATGTCAATATCAGCGTAAGAATTAAACTATACAGTCTCAAAGTCTCGGCATGCTCATACCACTTCAACGCTACAATTAAGCACCTTTCCAGCTTAATTTGGGTTCCATTCTTGTACTCTGTGACTTATAATCAAGTAGGTCTCGCTGTCAAGGGCCCACTAGCGGTCGAAGAGAGTATACATTAGAGCCTCTTTCACATTCCTACACGTAAATGCGTCAGGCAGTTGTGCCGTACCACAACTGTGTGTCTCTGCAACTCATAAAAGTGATTCTTGGGATACGCATCACTAGCTCCGTTTACGAGCCTTCTTATCTTCATCTGGAGGTTAAGAACGACAAGCAATGTGTCTAAATTTCGAACAGTAACACTGGGGAGGTGCTAGGATGGCAGAGGAATATAGACCGGGCGCAACAGGTGATATCCGCACTGGCTGGGTCACTAGAGGTACCTTGCCACCGATACTTGCCCGGTACGAAGTGATCGATGGTCTTGCTGTCTTCGAAGGCGACATCATTCTTGGAAGAGCGGATGAGATACCCTCAGGTGCTATCGCATTTTCAATCGTGGTATCTCCGGATAGCCTGCGCTGGCCTGGAGGCGTCATTCCTTTCCGGATAGATGGAGCACTTATTGACCGGGCCCGTGTGACAGAGGCAATCCAGCACTGGGAAGGCAATACTCATATCCGCTTTAGAGCTCGTGTTGATGCAGACGTTGATTTTGTTACTTTTCGCCCAGGAGATGGTTGTAGTTCATCCATCGGAAGACGTGGCGGCGAACAGTTCATCGCCCTGGCTGACGATTGCGGTCGTGGACAAGTAATCCATGAAATAGGGCACGCGGTGGGCCTGTGGCATGAGCAGAGCAGGGCGGATCGCAACAGGTTTGTTAAAATTAATTGGGACAATATTGAGCCAGGCAAGCAGCACAACTTTAACCAACATATTACGGATGGTGACGATAGTGGACCTTATGACTACGGGTCAATTATGCATTATGCTGCAAGTGCCTTCGCGAGAGAACCTGGGCTTATTACAATTGAGGCCCCGCAGCCTATTGGGCAAAGAAAGGGTCTCAGTCCAGGCGATATAGCAGCTGTCAATGCCTTCTATCCAATCTGGACGCCCAACGTGCGGGTCCCCAATCAGACGAGCAAGGCTTCACCGGCACTCGCGGGGCTAAGAAACCGTGTACACATGGTGCATCTGGGCAACGAATCCAACAACATTTGGCACTCTGTTTTCGATGGCGCTAACTGGACGCCCAACGTGCGGGTCCCCAACCAGACGAGCAAGGCTTCACCGGCACTTGCAACACTTGGAAACCGTGTACACATGGTGCATCTGGGCAACGAATCCAACAACATTTGGCACTCTGTTTTCGATGGCGCCAACTGGAGCGTGAATGTACGCATCCCCAACCAGACGAGCAAGGCTTCACCGGCACTTGCAGCATACCGGGGACGCATACACATGGTGCATCTGGGCAACGAATCCAACAACATTTGGCACTCTGTTTTCGATGGCGCTAACTGGAGCGTGAATGTACGCATCCCCAACCAGACGAGCAAGGCTACCCCAGCCCTGGTTGAGAGTGGCGGGCTCCTGCACATGGTGCATCTTGGAAATGAAACTAGTCGTATCTGGCATTCCACCTTCGATGGTGTTAATTGGATCCCCGATGTCCCAATCCCTGATCAGACAAGCAAGGCTGCGCCGGCACTGGCAGCTTTCGGCGGCCGCGTACATATGCTACATTTAGGCAGGGAGTCGAACAATATCTGGCATTCGATCCTTGATATAACGTGGCGACCTAATGTTCGTATCCCCGATCAGACGAGCAAGGCTTCACCAGCACTTGCGGCCTCAGTCTCCAACTTACATATGGTTCACCTGGGTAATGAATCCAACAACATTTGGCATAGCTGGTACGTGGACTAGGTAGAGGGTACGATGTGCAAAGCTTTGCCACGTGGAGGCCAAGTTGCATGGGCCAAGTTGATTGGGACCAACCAGAATCACGAGCACTGGGTTCCCCACTAGTGCAGGGTGACATTATCTTCGACCACAAATCGCTACTGCTTGCAAATGCAACTGTACTCATTCGCCTTGAAGATACTAGTCTAGCTGACGCCCCCGCAAAGCTCATCGCACAGCAGGTAGTTACCCATATACCTGAGGAGATTGTAGAACGGGGCAAGCTTCCTTTCGCCTTATGGGGTGATATACCAGACGAACGGGCTACGTATACCATCTACGTATTGATTGATACGGATGGTGACGGCAAGGTGAGCCGGGGCGACTACATCACTATGGAGAGCTATCCCGTACTTACGTTTGGTCACCCTAATTATGTCGCGGTTCGTGTTCACAGAATACCCTGACTGTGAAGCACAGTTGCGCGATTATGTGACAAAAGTTGCCAGCCACTATCTAAGGGAGTACCCGTGCGCAGGTACTCCCTCGGTTGATCCTGCTCACGTACCTAATTGAGAGCAACCCCCTCAGTGGCTCGGAAACTGTTGTCCTCCGAGTTGATTTGTACCGCCATGTCTCCGAGCCAGCGATATTACTCATTTGCTGCTTCTATTTCACTATTCACTCCCAACCTCTTGTGCTAATTGTCTATTTCCCCTCAACACGTTATAGTAAAACCGTTACCTTTCCACCCAATCCCACGATAACCATACGTCCGCTCCCCACGAGCGAAATCCCTATCCACCAGGAGACACCTGTGATTGCAGCAGTAGAGAATCCAATGGCGTACCGGCTGCCGACCCGCGCCCTGCCACGCCGCTACGACATCGAGATTGACGCCCGCCTCGGCAGGCGCGAGACTTCCGGCAAGGTCACCATACAGCTTGACGTGCGGGAGAGCACCAACAGCGTGGAGCTGCACGCCGTCAACCAGACGCTCAAGGACGCCCGGCTCACCTATGGCGGCACAACGGTCGAGGGCCGCATCGAGCAGGACGAGGACCGGGAGCTAGCCATCATCAGCTTCGATGAGGCTATTCCCGTGGGTGAGGCGACGTTGGAGGTGGCCTTCGACGGCGAGGTGAGCAACGGCCTGGAGGGGCTGTACCTCTCCAAGGACGGGCCGGAGGAGTTGCTCTGCACCCAGTGCGAGGAGACCGCCGCCCGCGATATCTTCCCCTGCTTCGATGAGCCGACCTTCAAGGCGCAGTTCGCCTGGAAAGTCACCACGTCCGCCGATGCCACCGTGCTAGCCAATGGCACGCTGGAGTCTGTGCAGGAGAGCGTGGATGGAGAGTCGAAGACCTGGACCTTCGCACCCACCAAGCCGATGTCGAGCTACCTGGTGGCTCTGGTGATTGGCGACGTGGCTTCCACCGAAGAGGAAGAGGTGAACGGCACGCCCATCCGCGTGTATGCCATGCGCGGCAAGGAGTTCATGGGCCAGTACGCGCACGATTTCACCCGCCGCCTGCTCCCGTGGTACGAGGACTACTTCGGCGTGCCCTACCACTTCGACAAGTACGACCAGGTGGGCGTGCCGGGCTTCGCGGCGGGCGCGATGGAGAACAGCGGCCTGGTGCTCTTCCGCCAGTCGATGCTGCTGATGAACCCGCAGACCGCCTCCTGGAACGCCGAGAAGGCCGTGGCGCACGTGGTGGCCCACGAGTTCGCCCACATGTGGTTCGGCAACCTCGTCACGATGAAGTGGTGGGACGACCTGTGGCTCAACGAGTCGTTCGCGGAGTGGATTTCCTACAAGGCCGTGAACGCCCTCGCCCCCGAATACGACATCTGGGACGACTCGCAGGGGGGCCGCGTGCGCGCCATGAGCCTCGACGCATTGGAGAGCACCCACCCGATCTACAACAAGGTGGAGACCCCATCGCAGGCCGCCGAGATGTTCGACGTGATCACGTACGAGAAGGGCTGCGCCGTAATGCGCATGCTCGAAAGCTTCCTGGGCGAAGAGGCGTTCAGGGCGGGCATCCGCACCTACATGCAGGAGTTCTCCGAGGACAATGCGGCAGGCTCGGACCTGTGGCGTCACCTGGAGAAGGCCGCCGGGCGTCCCGTCACCCGCATCATGGAGAGCTGGATCAACCAGGGCGGGTACCCGATCATCGGTGTGTCGCTCGAGGGTAACACCCTGCGGCTGACCCAGAAGCGCTTCTTCTCCAGCCCCACCGCACCCGCCGACAACGCGCAGGCCTGGGACGCCCCGCTCATCATCCGCTACGAGGACGGAGCGAGCGTGCACGAGCTACGCCACCTGCTGTCGGGCCGCGAAGGCACCGAGGAGTTGGACGTGCAGGGCGAGGTCAGGTGGGTGTACGCCAACGCTGATGAGATCGGCTTCTACCGCCAGGACTCCGACGACCACCTGCTCAGGGGTCTACTCGACAACCTCGACAAGCTGTCGCCCCTGGAGCAGATGGGCCTGCTCAGCGACCAATGGGCGCTAGTGCGCAACGGCACCAACCCCATCACCCGCTTCCTGGAAGTGGAGCAGGCTATGCTGGGCGCGAGCAACCACAACGTGCTCGGTATGGCGGTCGGCTATCTGTTCAACATCGAGGACCTGCTGAAAGAGGCCGGTGACGAGCAGGCGATACAGAACTTCCGGCGCTGGGTGGCTTCGTCCTTCAAGGAGAGGCTGGCCGAGCTTACCTTCGAGCCAAAGGAAGGCGAGTCGCAGAACGACGTGCAGGCCCGCCGCTCGGTGCTCACCGCCATGACCATGCTGGCCCAGGACCAGGCTGCGGTGGAGCAGGCTAAGGAGTGGGCCGGCAAGGAAGCCGCGAACCCTGCCGCGGTAGATGCCAACCTGGCAGGCGTGTTCGTCTCCACCGCCGCGCAGTTCGGTGATGCCGCCCACTTCGACAAGCACCTTGCGACCTACCAGTACCGCCAGAAGAACGCCTCGTCGCCGCAGGAGCGGGACCGCTACCTGTACAGCTTCCCCTTCTTCCGCTCGCCGGAGCTTGTGGAGCGCGTCTTCACGCTGCTGGACGAGCGCACCCTGCCCACCGAGGCGGTCATCCCATTGCTGCGCGATATGCTGGGCCGCCGTCATACCCAGCTAGAGGCGTGGGACTACCTCAAGGGGCACTGGGAGTTCATCGCCACACTGGGCAGCCTCTCTATCCCGAGCGTAGTCAACGCCACCGGCAACCTACCCATCTCCCAACGCCAGGAGCTAGAGCAGTTCTACGAGCAGCACCTCAAAGGCGTGGCAGACCAGAGCTACGCCCGCGCAATAGAGACGATGGAGCAGCTAGCCGAGTTCCGCGCCCGCACCAAAGGCGATGTCGTGGTCTGGTTCCAGAAACGTGGTTCTGAAACGTGAAACGTGAAACGTGATGCGGTAAGGGTAATTTAGTACAAGAATAGGAACAGGGGCGGCTCATCTAATGTAAGCCGCCCCTGTTCCTATTCTGCTAACCAAGTGGCTACAGCCGCATCACGTTTCAC
>DASVRN010000159.1:0-10389 GCA_036388595.1 Chloroflexia bacterium | reverse complement strand
TATACTAGATACCATTCTATTTGCTGTCATTCCTTCGTTAGCATGGTACTGAGCGTAGCGAAGAATCGCGTCGAGCACTACCCAAGTAGCACTTCTCTTAGGGTGACTCTCTCCCGTAGGAAAAGGGCGACAACTTCATGTAGGACGAGATTCTTCGCTACGCTCAGAATGACAAAGAGAAACCTGGATGGTGGTATCATCGCCACGTACACAGCCGTAACAATACATCTACGGATGGTAGGAACTACCATGTACCTATGGTATAATCCTGCTCAAGTTCGACTGGTGCATGGGAACTTGCGACAGCATCATAAACCCACGCCCTCTAAGGAACAGAGCATGAATAGCAAGCTTGCGACTATTTACAACGTGCAGCAGCGCAACCAGACCCACACCTGGAGGTCCGGGTAGTCGCGCTTGCTCTTCAGCAGTCGTCGGTGCCGCCGGACCTCAGTTGGTCGGGCGGCTTTTTTGTTTAGCGAAAGGGAACACTCAATTGGGACAGAGCATCTAATTCAAGGTCTGGTACTCGGCTTTTCGATAGCGGCCCCCGTGGGGCAGATAGGGGTACTCTGCATCCGGCGCACCCTCGCGGATGGCAGGAGCTTCGGGCTTGCCTCCGGACTGGGAGCGGCCACGGCTGACATGATGTATGGTGGCGTGGCTGCCTTCGGCCTGACCTTCGTTTCCGGCCTGCTGCTGAGCCAACAACTTTGGCTGCGTCTGCTCGGCGGACTGTTCCTTTGCTACCTGGGCGTACGCACTTTTGTGAGCCTGCCGCCGGAGAACGGTGCTGCTGGGTCAGGGCGAGGCTTGCTGGGCGCGTACGTGTCCACACTCCTGCTCACGCTGGCGAACCCGACGACCATCCTAAGCTTCACCGCTATCTTCGCGGGCTTCGGTATCGTCGGTGAGGTGCGGGACTATGGCTCATCGGCGCTCTTGGTGCTGGGGGTGTTTCTCGGTTCGGCGTTCTGGTGGCTCATACTGAGCGGGTTGGTTGGCATGCTGCGAGCGAGGGTTACCCGGCGCTCCCTGGTGTGGGTCAACAGGGCGTCCGGCGTAATCATCGCGGGCATGGGAGTGGCTTCGCTCGCCAGCCTGTTCCTCTGACATGCTGTTGGCTCAAAGATTGCTGACTGCATACGCAGGAGGATATAGACGCATGCCTAACAGACTTGCCGCCGAGACGAGTCCCTATCTGCTACAACACAAGGACAACCCCGTTGACTGGTACCCATGGGGGCCGGAGGCGCTGGAACGCGCCACTACGGAGGACAAGCCGATCCTGCTTAGCATCGGCTACTCAGCCTGCCACTGGTGCCACGTCATGGAGCACGAGTCGTTCGAGAACCTGGAGATCGCCGCGCTGATGAACCAGCACTTCGTGAGCATCAAGGTGGACCGGGAGGAGCGGCCGGACCTCGACTCGGTCTACATGGAGGCGGTGCAGGCTATGACCGGGCACGGTGGCTGGCCCATGACCGTTTTCCTGACGCCGGAGGGAGTGCCCTTCTTCGGGGGGACCTACTTCCCACCCACGCCCCGGCACGGCATGATGAGCTTCCCCCAGGTCTTGACCGCAGTCTCCCGCGCCTACCACGAACAGCGTGAGAAGGTGGTGCAGAGCGCCCGCGAGATGAGGGGCTTCCTGCAAAGCAGCATGGCCGTAGAACCCGCACGCATCGAGCCGAACCCGTCTATTTTGGACGAGGCCGCACGCGTTATGCTTACGCAGATGGACAGGGTGAACGGCGGTACGCATGGCGCGCCCAAGTTCCCCCAGCCGATGAACCTGGAGTTCATGCTGAAGGCTTACAGACGCACCGGCAACAGCGATTTGCTGGCCCTTGCCGAGCTTACCTTGCAGAAGATGGCCCTCGGCGGTCTGTACGACCAGGTGGGCGGCGGTTTTCATCGCTACTCGGTGGACGACGTGTGGCTGGTGCCCCATTTCGAGAAGATGCTGTACGACAACGCGCAACTCGCTCGCGTGTACCTGGCCGCTTTCCAGGCAACGGGCAACGGCTTCTACAGGCGCATAGCGGAAGAAACGCTCGATTATGTGATGCGCGAAATGACCTCCGGTGAGGGTGGCTTCTACTCCACCCAGGACGCGGACAGCGAAGGCGAGGAGGGCAAGTTCTACGTTTGGACCCCCCAGGAGATTATCCAGGTGCTGGGCGAGGACGACGGCAAGGTGTTCAACATGCTGTTCGATGTGACCGAGCGCGGCAACTTCGAGGGCCATAACATCCTCCACCTGTCGCGCCCCCTGCAAGAGCTAGCCACCCAGGCCAGCATAGACCCTGATATCCTCGAAGGCATTGTGCAGCGCAGCCGCCAAACCCTGTACGAAGCCCGTGAAGAGCGCGTGCACCCCGGCAGGGACGACAAGATACTTGTGGGCTGGAACGGGCTGATGTTGCGTGCCTTTGCCGAGGCCGCCAGCATCTTGGGCCGCGACGACTACCGTACAACGGCTATCGCCAACGCCGAATTCATACTCTCAACCATGCAGGAGCAGGCGGACGACCCAGGCGGTGAAATCCGACTCTACCGCACCTACAAGGACGGCCGCGCGCACATCCAGGCCTTCGCGGAGGACTACGCCTTCTACGCTAACGGCCTCGTGTCCCTCTATGAGGCCACCTTCGAGCCTCGCTGGATCGAGGCGGCCCGCGGGCTGGTGTCTACTTTGATAGGCCACTTCCGGGATGAGGCTACGGGCGGCTTCTTCTCCACATCCAACTTCCACGAGGCGCTGGTCGCCCGGCCCAAGGAGTGGTACGACAACGCCATCCCATCCGCCAACGCGGAGGCAGCCGAGGCTCTGATACGGCTCTACCTGCTCACGACCGAGCCTGATTACGAGCAGCACGCTGTAGACACGATGCGCCCCTTACTGGACAAAGTAGGCCGGGCACCCACGGCGTTCGGGCGTATGTTATGCGCCCTGGACTTTTACCTTGGCTCGCCCGTGGAGGTGGCGCTAATAGGCGACCTGCCTGGAGGCGAGATGCAGCAGATGCTACAGGCGGTGTGGAGGCCCTACGCCCCCAACAAGGTAGTGGCCGCCTCCTACCCCGGCGACGAAGCGGCCGCCTCCATTGTGCCGCTCCTCGCAGACCGCCCGCAGGTAGGCGACCACGCCACCGCCTACATCTGCCGCAACTACATCTGCGAAGCTCCCACTGTAGACCCGTCGGAGGTGGAGGCGAAACTGAAGCAATAGGTCTGCAACGTGAGTTGAAAACCGCTCGCAAGTACGGGAGAATAGAATACAATGCGAGACTACCCACCTGCGCCGGAGATCACTCGAGAAAGTGTAGAACGGGTCCTAGAATTCCTACCGCTGTTTGAATCTACAGATCAAGGTCCGCTTTACACTGTCACGCCGCCGCAGGAGCAAGATGGGGTGATGTATATGTTGTACATCACCTATTCGCCGGAAGTGCAGCGCTTCATCGGAACGTTATCCTCAGCAGGATTCGTGGTCCCGTACGATTGGGGAGCCTGGCAGGAGGAGGCATGGAGGTTTGTGAACGACCCGGACCTGCTCAACGACGCCGACCTCGACACGCTGCGCAAGCTGCTCACCCTGCACGTGCGCAAGGACCGCTTCGTCGAAGGCCACATATCCGAGATGATCGATCTGGGGCATATTCGAGCTATCTTGCACCGGCTGAAAGCGCTTTACTCTCAGGGCTGCTGGAACCAGGCTGGACGAATGTAAGAACCAACTGGCAAATTGAACAAAGTTATGCTTAGGTGTAAAACTGACTCGAAGCCACAAGGCTGCGGGCTTCATCGACCGATTTGAAAACAGGCGCTGGTTCCCCTTGTCATCCTGAGCGTAGCGAAGGATCAGGTGGGTAAATAAGGGTCCTCAACGTTCAGGAAGCTGTAGGCGAGAGGAACATTGTTGCTGCAATAGATAGAGTCAAATACGGGCTACTGATCCTTCGCTACGCTCAGGATGACAAGAGTGAGAAGATGGTCGCCCAAGGATGCAGGTTGTCACTAATACTATGACTTCTACCAACGATACCAGCTACAACGCCCGCCTCATCACTCCCGACCACGCGACCATCGCCTCAGAGTTGGCCCTGGTCGGCGCTCAGAAGCCGGGACAAAGGATCATTGGCACCAAGGCCGACTTCCTGGTGGTGAAGCTGGACAATCTCTCCTGTGTGGCGGCGAACGTGCTCAAGCAGGAGATGCTGGCACGCGGGGGCGACTGCGCGGTGCACCACGATTGCCTAACGCTGGAGCGCGACACCACTTCGGTGCTGCTTACCGGCACCAGAGAGCAGTACGACAGCCTGGTGGGTAAGCTGCACGCGCAGGGGTTCGACCTCCCTGAGGCGAGCAGGCAAATCGCGGAGTTGCTGGCTAACGTTACCGCTCAGACGCGCCCACTGCAACTTGGACCCTACACCTTGCCGAGAGGCGAGCGCACGCTGGTGATGGGCATCTTGAACGTGACGCCCGACTCTTTCTCCGGCGATTCGCTGGGTGACGACGTAGAGGCTGCGGTAGCCCAGGCGCGAAGGATGCACGCTGAAGGTGCCGACATCCTCGACATCGGCGGCGAGAGCACCCGTCCCGGCTCGGACCCCGTACCCGTAGAGGAGGAGTTGCGGCGTGTGCTGCCTGTCATCGAGCGTCTCAGCGCGCCTGGTGGCGTTCCCCTCCCCATCTCTATTGATACGCGCAGAGCGGAGGTAGCAAGGCAGGCCATGGCGGCGGGTGCGGTCATCATCAACGACATTACGGGCTTGCGCGACGACCCGGAAGTGGCGGCGGTGGCCGCCGAAACGGGTGCGGGGCTGGTGCTGATGCATATACAGGGCACTCCGCGCACCATGCAGCAAAATCCACATTACGACGACCTGCTGGGCGAGGTGACCGCCTATTTGCGCGAGGGAGTTGACAAAGCGGTATCGGCTGGGGTAAACAGAGAGCGGATATGGATCGATCCGGGCATCGGCTTCGGCAAGACGCTGGACCACAACCTGGAACTGCTGCGTCGCCTGGGTGAGTTGCGCTCTCTCGGCTGCGGCGTCCTGGTGGGCACCTCGCGCAAGAGCTTCATAGGCCGGGTGCTGGCCCGCTCGTCCGGCGGAGAGCTACCACCTCCTGAGGAGCGCGTGATAGGCACAGGGGCCACCACGGCCTTCGCCATAGCGAATGGGGCGGAGATTGTGCGGGTGCACGACGTAGCTCACAACGTGCATGTGGCGCGCATAGCCGATGCGATAGTAAGGGGCTTGAAGTAGGTCGTGGCGATTGCCTGCCTGGGACTTGGGTCGAACCTGGGCAACCGGGAAGCGTACTTGCGGGCCGCACTGCTAAGTTTGGATGCCTTTGAAGGCACCACGGTAGTCGCTGCCTCCAGCTTGTATTGTAGCAAGCCCTGGGGCAAGCTCGACCAGCCCGATTTTATGAACATGGCCGCTTTGGTTGAGACGCAGTTGAACCCCGGTGAGTTGCTCGCGGAGTGCAAACGTATCGAACGCGAAGCCGGACGAGGGGCAGGCGAGCATTGGGGCCCGAGAGTGCTGGACATAGACATACTGCTGTATGATGACCTGACGCTCGACAGCCCTACCCTGACGATACCGCACCCGCGCATGTGGCAGCGCCAGTTTGTGCTGATGCCGCTGGCCGAACTCCTGCCGGACTTGCAGGACCCTACCGGCAGGTCAATTAGTGAAGTACTCAAGAGCGAAGAGATAGCGGCGCAGGGTGTGTGGCCGTGTGCCGACCTGGAGAGCAAGGACGTAGATGAGGTTAGGTAAGTTGCGACAACCGATAGTGATAGTGGCTTTCGTCCTGGTAACCTTGGCTCTTTTGCCAATTGCTGCGCAAGCACAACAGCCACAGTGGACTACTCTGGGCGCGTTGCCACGCGGTGCCTGGAGTGTGTTACCGGAGCCATCCGATCCGAACACCCTGTACGCCCTCAACAGCGCAGGCATATCGCGGTCCGGGGATAAGGGTGCCACCTGGGCGGTATGCGCGCCGGGGGCTTCCATGCTGCGGCTTGTGGCTCCGCTGAAGGGACAGGCTGGCAAAGCGCTGCTCTACTCGACCACCGCCACAGGGGTGAGGGTCAGCGACGACGGCTGCCGCACCTGGCGCGACGTGCCGCAGCAGGGCATCACACCATCCGCCGCCCACGTGCGCTGGCTGGCATCCTATCCGAACAACATGAGCGTGCTGTACGCAGGCATGGATGGGCTGGGCGGCCTCTTCCGCTCCACCGATGCCGGTGCCACCTGGCACGGTGCCTCTAAGGGATTGCCCGCCAACTCCTGGGTGACGGCCCTCACGGCGGACCCGAAACGGCCTTCCAATATATACATCGGCTTGCAGTACACCATGCGGGACCACTCCAGCGCTTACATCTACAAGTCGGTCGATGGTGGCCTCACCTGGCGGTCTTCTTCGCTTGGACTGCGTACGCTGCCCAACAATGGCGGGCAGCTAGTGGGTCTTGCCTGGAGCGGCACCGCTCTCTTCGCGGCCACTTCGCACGATGGCCTATACAGGTCCGCGGACGCGGGTACAAACTGGAGCCTCGCCGTCATGCCGCGCAGGGCAGAAGCAACAGGCGCGCAGGGGAATTCGGGCACGTTACCGTTGAAGGTACTGTCCCTGCACGCGGGCGCTGAGGGCGCGCTGGTGCTTGGTACCGAGGAGGGCGCGTACCAGTCGCTGGATGGGGGTGGCACCTGGGTGGCATTCGGGCCGGAACAGGCGCGTGGCAGGCCGGTAACGCTGGCGTTGGATGCAGGCAGTGGCCGGGTGATAATGTCTTCAGCGGGTAACGCGTATGGCTACACGATGCCCGCCGGGGTCGTCAGGTTGCCCCAGCAGGCTAGCCCTACCACTACCCAGGTGCCGCCCACGCCTCCCCCGCCCGTCAGCCTCGCCACGTATACGCCCACTTCCACGCCCATACCCCCGACCGCCACGCCCACCTCCACGCCATCGCCTACGCCCACCATCGCCCTTGTCGGCGGACCTAAACCCTCCGACCCCGTGCCTCCCGGCGACCCCGAGGTATCAGACTACTTCGAGGAGACGAAGCACAATATCACGCATGGCTTCCGCACCTTCTGGCATGCCAACGGCGGACTGGCTCGGTTCGGCTACCCGCTGACCGAGGAGTTTGTGGAGAAGGGGGTCAGCGTGCAGTATTTCGAGCGTGCCCGCCTGGAGTTCCGCGACGGCAAGGTAGGCATTGGCAACCTGGGCACCGAACTGGCGCAGGGCATAACGGGCCAGCCATTCCGACCGATACCATTCTTCGTTAGCACCGACGACAACATCTATTTCGGCCCCACCCGGCACTCAATAAGCGGCCCGTTCCTCGACTTCTGGCGTGCTAACGGGCGCATCGATGGTATGGGCTACCCGGTAAGCGAGTCGTACAGCCCCAGCGACGGCCTCGAAATCCAGTGGTTCGAGCGCGCCCGCTTCGAGTGGCACCGCGACTTCCCCGAAAGCCGCCGCATCGTGCTGGCGAATATCGGCACCGAATCGTTGCAAAAGCGAGGATGGATCAAGTAATTACGAATTACGAATTACGAATTACGAATTACTGGCGAACCAGCATTATGCAATTCGCAATTCGTAATTCGTAATTTATAATGGAGCTATGAACCTCACACAGCTTGTCGAGCATATGCGGCGCTCCCCGATGTTTGGGCAGCGCATTACTTACTGGGAGGATATCCCGGCCAGGGAGGCGCGTACTGCGCCTTATCCGGATTGGGTGGACCCCAGGTTGGTGGAGGTGCTGCGGCAGCGTGGGGTGCGGGAGCTGTATACGCACCAGCGGGACGCGGTTGACGCGATACACCGGGGCGAGCACGCTGTGGTGGTCACGCCCACTGCTTCGGGCAAGACGCTGTGCTACAACCTGCCGGTGCTCAACACGATCCTGGAGAACCCGGAGGCGCGGGCGCTTTACCTCTTCCCGACCAAAGCCCTGGCACAGGACCAGATGGCGAACATGCATGCTATCGCCACCCTGCTCAACCAGGACGTGAAGACGTATACCTACGATGGCGATACCCCGCCCACCGCGCGCAAGCTGATACGCACCGCCGGGCACATAGTCATCTCCAACCCCGACATGCTGCATACGGGTGTGCTCCCCCACCACACCAAGTGGGTGCGCCTGTTCGAGAACCTCAAGTACGTAGTGATTGACGAGCTACACAACTACCGTGGCGTGTTCGGCTCGCACGTGGCTAACGTCCTGCGCCGCCTTGTGCGCATCTGCGAGTTCTACGGCTCGCGCCCGCAGTTCATTCTCTCTTCGGCCACCATAGCCAACCCCGTGGAGCTTGCCGAGCGGGTCACCAGCGTTTCACCCATCACCCTGGTGGACAACAACGGGGCACCGCAGGGGCCGAAGACGCTCATTTTCTACAACCCGCCCGTGGTCAACAAGGAGCTTGGCCTGCGCCGTTCCGCTCTGCTTGAGGCCACCGACATAGCGTCACAGTTGCTGGCTAACGACATCCAGACGATTGTCTTTGGCCGCACCCGCACGGCCGTGGAGGTGCTGCTGACGTATTTGCGGCAGGCAGCCACCAGGCACCGGCATGACCCCGACAAGGTGCGCGGCTACCGGGGCGGCTACCTGCCCAACCAGCGGCGCGAGATAGAGAAGGGCCTCCGCGAAGGCACCGTGCGCACCGTGGTAAGCACCAACGCGCTGGAGCTTGGCATCGACATCGGCAACCTTGAGGCAGCGGTACTGGTTGGATACCCAGGCACCGTGGCCTCGACCTGGCAGCAGGCGGGGCGCGCTGGGCGGCGGGCTTCGCAATCTTTGGTGGTCATGGTGGCGGCCTCGTCGCCCCTCGACCAGTTCCTGGTGAACAACCCGCAGTACTTCTTCAACCGCTCGCCCGAAAACGGCCTCATAAACCCCGATAATCTCTTCATCCTGATGAGCCACCTGCAATGCGCCGCTTTCGAGCTACCCTTCCACGACAGCGAAGGTTACGGCAGCCACAACCCCGCTGAGATGGCCCAGATGTTGGAGTACCTGGCGGACGACATGGTGGTTCGGCACGCGGGAGGGATGTGGCACTGGTCCAGCGAGAACTTCCCCGCCGAGAAAATTTCGCTCAGGACGGCCGCAGCCGAGAACTTCGTCATCATAAACACCACCGACCCTACACCCCGCATCATCGGTGAAATGGACCGTTTTTCGGTGCTCACCTTGCTGCACGAAGAGGCGATTTACCTGCACGAGGGCCAGCAATACCACGTCGATAAGCTGGACTGGGACGAGCAGAAGGCCTACGTGCGGGCCGTCGAAGCCGACTACTACACTGATGCGAACCTTGCCGTCACTTTACGTGTATTAGATATGACGAGCGGTGAGCCTGCCGAGGCGTTGCGCAACCACGGCGACGTGATGGTATCGGCCCAGGCCACTATCTACAAGAAGATAAAGCTGGGCACGCACGAGAACGTTGGTTGGGGCAAGATTCATCTGCCGGAACAAGAATTGCATACAACCTCGTACTGGCTGTGCGTGCCGCCTATCGTGGCCGAAAACATGCCCGGCAAGCAGGCGCTACAGGCTGGATTGGTGGGCCTGGGCAACGTACTATCGCAGCTCGCGCCGTTGTACCTGATGTGCGATCCACGCGACTTGGGCGTGGTGCCGCAGGTGAAGAACCCCTTTACGGGGCAGAGTACAATATTCCTGTATGACTCCTATCCAGGGGGCATAGGGTTCAGCCGCAAGCTGTACGAGATGCACGGCATAATACTTGAAGGGTCTCGGGAGCTAATAAAGGCCTGCGCCTGCGATGATGGCTGCCCGGCGTGTGTTGGTCCGGCGATGGAAGTCGGGCCGGGAGGCAAGGGGCACACGCTCGACCTCATCAACGGCTTGCTGGTAGCGGCGAACGTCCCCGCCAGGGCAAACGGCAGTGACAATGCCCCCGGCGAAGAAATCACAATCGGCAGCGACACTCTGAAGGCACTTACGGACTAAACCTACTGTAGGAGAAAAACAGCATGATCGGTAGCCCTGCAACCAGGAAGAGAAACCCGGTACTCAACATACTGATTCCACTCCTCACTATAGTGCTGATACTCGGGGCCTGCTTCGCGTTCTGCTGGATAATCTGGTGGCTGAACATGAACACCACCACACCGACACCTTCGTTCTGAAACGTGAAACGTGAAACGTGATGCGGCTAGTGGTATTTGGTCCGTGAATAGGAGCTTGCTCCTGCTACGGGACCCTACTCCCCCTGTCATCCTGAGCGTAGCGAAGGATCTCAAGAAGGTGAGTAGGGATGTTGCTGAACTTTGAGCAGCAAAGACAGGGTGCTAGAGATTCAA
>DASVRN010000158.1:0-1710 GCA_036388595.1 Chloroflexia bacterium | reverse complement strand
AGAGATTAGGTCGTGCTGACCGTACTGAGGGAGGTTCAGGCATGGCGGACGAACAGCAGCACACGGTAGAGGCTGACATAGCGCGGGCGGCACAGTCGGAGGCCTATGGAGGTCTGGTGTCCGCAGCCGTAAGCGCCCTTACCGCCGGCGACGGAGACACTTTCAAGGGGCTGCTGAGTCCCAACTTCGTGGCGGTCCTGGACGAGGCGACTATAGACGGTGTGGTGCAGTCGCAACTCATCCCGTTTTTCAGCGACTTTGCCGAACCGGGGCGCACTACTTACGTTACCGACACGCAGGACCAGTTCGGTAGCGAGGGGTTTGCTTTTTATACCTCCATTCTCACCACAGCGGGCGAGGAGCGGCCTTTCGTTATCTACATGGTCGAGGAAAACGGCAGGTTGGTGGTAGCTAACCTGCTGGTGAATACCACGTTCGAGGATATGCACGAAGGTCGAAGTCCGGGAGATTACGCCTAACCTCCTGCACTCGGGGCTGGTTATTCGCGGCTACCTAATGGATAGCATACCCACAGGCAGCGACGAAAGCCCCTTCCTTGTCATTTCGAACCCTTCGGCTATGCTCAGGGTAAACTCGATGAGAAATCTCGTCCTTCAGCACCCAAGTACCACCTTTCTTACACCAAGATAAACAGAGTACTCTAAGAAAAAAGCAACATCGGGGTAAGGGACGAGATTTCTCACTGCGTTCGAAATGACAAGGGCGGGGCTGATGTGCGGCAATTGTAGCTTAGGGGCTTGCCACCAGGGCACTAAGTATGGTGCCGCTACGCTCCGTAAAATCCTTCATCTTCTTTGCGCGTTCTTTGCGTCCTTTGTGTCTTTGCGTTTCCGTCTCCGTCTCCTGTTAGCTGCCTTTGACCTCCATAGCCTCGACTTTGGGCGAGTTGTCCAGGCTGCGCCATAGGTAGAGGGCGGCATAGGAGCGATAGGGCCGCCACCGTTCGGCAATTTCGCGCATCGGGGTAGGCTTTGGGAGGTCGGGCAGGTCGTACAGGCGCTTCATTGCGGCGCGGAGGCCATAGTCGTCCACGGCGAACACGTCGGGGCGGCCCAGGGAGAAGATGAGGAACATCTCGGCGGTCCACCTGCCGATGCCCTTCACCGCCACTAGCTCCTTGATGATCTCCTCGTCCTCCATTTTGGATACGTGCACGAGGTCCAATTCTCCCGATACCACCCGCCTCGCCAGGTCTTTGATATAATTGACCTTGGCCCAGGAGAGGCCCACGTCGCGCAACGCCTGGTCGGGTATGGCGAATATCTGCTCAGCGGCGGGGGTGTCCTCGCCTGGGACGAGCGCGCGAATGCGGCTGACGATGGTAGCGGCCACCTTGCTGGAAAGCTGCTGGGAGGCTATAGCGTCGAGCACCGTGAAGAAGTAGTCGTCGTGGGGCGAAGCGGTGATGCTGAGAGGACCCCACTGCTCTATGAGGCGGGCCATGACCGGGTCGGCGGCTGAGAGGTGGGCCAGGATGGCTTGCAGGTAGGGCGGGGCTTGCACCGGAGGCGCTGTGCCGGGGTCATCGCTCGTGGGACTACTCACCGTTGGCCTGTCCCTGGGTGTTCTCGGCCTCGCCTTCGCCCGCGCCGCTGTCCGGTTGGGCTACCTGCTGGTTGAGCGTGATGATGTAGCCGTCGGGGTCGGCCATGGAGAACTGGCGCAGGCCGTACCACATCGTCTCTATCG
>DASVRN010000157.1:0-19585 GCA_036388595.1 Chloroflexia bacterium | reverse complement strand
GGTCCCATATATCCGCTACCCGTCCCACCAACGGCAGCACCAGTTTTTCGCCACCACCACCTATCATGACAGGGGGAGCGACACGCGGACGTGGCTCGCAGTATGCCTTTTCAATCCGGTAATGTTGCCCCTGGAAGGTAGGGGCCTCTTGAGTCCACATCAGCCGCAGGATTTGCACGGCCTCATCAAGCTGCTGAACGCGAGTCAGGGTGGGCGGGAAGGGGTAGTCGTATGCCGCGTATTCGGGGCCGCGCCACCCCGCCCCGATGCCCATGATGAACCGCCCCTCGCTTAATACTTGCAGGGTCGCGGACATTTTCGCCAGCAAAGCCGGATTGCGATAGCCCACGCCCAGCACAATCGGCCCTACGTGCAGACCGGGGTAGCGCGCGGCCAGCCATGTGAGCGTGGTCATGCACTCGAGCCAGGCATGCGCGGGGTCGCGAAAGGCGTAAAAATGGTCCTGCACCCAGATGGAGTCGAAGTGCTCCGCCACGAACGGCAGGACGTCTCTCTCCTCCGACATTACCAGGGGTATTTCTTCTTGCCCCGGCACCCCTTCGGCACTCATGAACCATCCAAACTTGATCGCATGCGCGGGGTCTTGTTCCATGAATATCTCCTCCGAAGTGGCCGCTTGCGTGGTGGGTCAACCCCGTTGGGCATAGCCAGGTAGTCTTCTCGGTGGCATGGGAAGTTTCACCATCTCACTTTAGCACATACGAGGCCAATAAGAGCCGCAGAATGTCTGAGGCAGAGGCCTTTATACGCTAACCATAGCAGATTGAACGGGCGCGATAGGGCACAATAGTTGCACTAAGACAAGGCACTCAAGAGAAGCCGGGTACGAACCGCCTGGAGCATAGAGAAACGCAAGATACAGAGACGAACTTAGCTGTTGAGGATTGTGGTCCTTGTCCGGCCGAGATTGTGGCTTTTAGCTTGTAACAGAATAAGTGTTGTACGAGGAGTGATGACAGAATGACTAGCGCCAGCCCTGACACGACTTTCCCCGAATCGCATAGAGACTTACTTACATCCCCGGTTGCAGTGTTAGCAACCCTCGGGCGCGATGGCTACCCGCAGGTAAGCGCCATATGGTTCCTGTTTGATGAGGATGACGGAGCACTGAAGCTTTCGTTAAACACAGCACGCCAGAAGGTCAGGAACCTGCAAGAGCGCCCTGAGTGCACCTTGTTTATCCTGGACCCGTCAAATCCCTACCGCACGATAGAAATAAGGGCACGCGCGGAGTTGAGTCCCGACACCGATTACAGCCTGGCGGATAAAGTTGGCGGCAAGTATGGTGGTACCGACTTTCGTGCAATAGATCGCCCAGGAGAAAGCCGTGTGGCGGTTATACTTCAGCCTGTAAAGATCAACACCTGGGGCGACGCTAACTCATAAGCAAAGGACAGGGTGCAGGTGGCACTAACGTCTCAATGAACCCCGTCCCCTGCATCCTGGCTGGCAGCCTCGAACAGCGTTATCTGCATCCCATCGGGGTCTTGCAGCCGCACGTTACGGTCGCCCCAGGGGGTCACTACAGGTGCGTGCACCAGGGTGGCTCCCCAGGCCAGCAATCGCTCCAGCGCGGCGTCCAGATTGGGCACCCGGAGCGCGAAGCGTACCTGCCCGCTCACTCGCTGCTCGGCCTCTATCTGGTCGACCACTTCGGCCTGACGCTCATCGAAGACTTCAAGCGTGCCCCTTCCCATGAGGAACAGCACTGCCCGGCCCCCGTCGTTCGCCCACAACGCCGCGGGGTCGAGGCCCAACCCCTTGCGGTAGAAGCGTACCAGGCGGTCGTAGTCGGAGGTGGTAAGGGCGACCCGCAACTCCAGCACAGGACCTCCCCCACCGGGTTCTGAAGACATAGTCACTCCTTCGTGGTGCTTGACTTAGCCTCTGAAACGTAGCTGCATGAGCGTGCGCGGTAAGCTAGCGCCAGTCTATCCGCTTGCCCGTAACGAGCGGGTAGAGGAGCAGCACGGCAAGGTAGAGCAGATAAGCAAGGATGGGTAACGCGACGAGGGCTATTGCCAGCGCGACTAGCGTTGCCCACGGCTGCGACAGCCCGAACAGCGTCGGCCCACTCCAGTTGAGCACTAACCACGCTATGCCCCCGAGCAGCGCCAACCGCACAGCTATCAATAAGATGCCCCTACCGTAGACCTGTAACCGCCACATGTTACCCTCCTTAGAGACGGCCCTTCATGTGACCTATTCTACAACACAGGTATTCCTCTGGCATAGGCGCAGGGGGAAAGTTGTGAGGAGCGATGGTGCCCATATCGGTTGCGGGTCCTCCGGCGACCTCAGCGTAGCCCCCAATCGCTTGTATCAGAACTAAGTCACCACAACTTAAAAGCGCAGCTTGCATTCG
Source organism: Chloroflexia bacterium (assembly GCA_036388595.1). GTDB lineage: Bacteria > Chloroflexota > Chloroflexia > QHBQ01 > JADMIH01 > JADMIH01. The sequence continues at coordinate 17,199 of DASVRN010000157.1, read as the reverse complement.
ACCCTCCATGCCTCCCCGGAAAATGCCTCCAAACTATTGCCGCTAACCTATTGACAAGCAGCAGTTGTGGTGCTATTATGGGAGCGCTCCCATGAAGTGAGCGCACCGTTCTCACACAGCCTGTGCCTATGTACGGCGCGAGATAGCAATTTGCTACGATTTGTGAGAGCGCTCCCATGAAGTTGCAGGGGATGAGTCATAGATGTCGACCACTCTAGAAGAGATCGCCAAACAGGCCGGGGTGTCGCGCTCCACCGTTTCCCGCGTGATGAACGACCACCCCAGCGTGGACCAGGACACCCGCGCCCGCGTTCGGTCCGTGGCGGAAAGGCTGAACTACCAGCCTAACGTGGCGGCCCGCAGCCTGGCGGTGGGACGCACCAACGTCATCGGCCTCGTCATCCCTATGGGAGTTTCCGCCCTCTTTACCGACCCCTACTTTCCTCTGCTGATCCAGGGCATCACATCCGCCTGCAACGCCAACGAACACTCCGTCATGCTCTGGCTTGCCGAGCCTGAATACGAGCGCCGCACCATCCGTCAGGTGCTCCAGGGCGGCCTCATAGACGGCGTCATCCTGGCGTCCGCCCTGATGGACGACCCGATGCTCGAAGCGTTACAGAGGCGGGGTCTACCCTTCATCATGGTGGGCCGCCTGCCCAGTGACAATCAAATCAGCTACGTAGACGTAGACAACGTGAACAGCGCCCGCGAAATGGTCTCATACCTGCTGCGCCTGGGTCATCGTCGGGTCGCCACGATTGCCGGGCCAACCAACATGATCGCCGGGTCAGACCGCCTGGAAGGCTACCGGCTGGCGTTGCGCAACCGGGGACTCACTCCCGACCCGGCCTTGATTGTCGAAGCCGACTTTACGGAAGAAGGCGGATACGTGGCGATGCAGCGGCTGCTGCCCCAGGCACCCAACGCGGTGTTCGTCGCCAGCGATGCCATGGCAATAGGCGCGATGCGGGCGCTACGAGAAGCGGGTTTGCGCGTCCCGGACGATATAGCCATCGCCGGGTTCGATGATATACCCATGGCCGCCCGCACCGAGCCGACCCTCACCACGGTCCGCCAGCCGATACAGCGCATGGGTTCGCTGGCAGCCGAAACATTGATTGACATGATCAGCCATCCCCACCCTCAGCCCCGCCGCATCATCCTGCCCACTGAGCTAGTCATAAGAGAATCGAGCGGTTTCGCCCCGAACAGGTAACCGGCAACAACGCCATTCGTCCTGGCCGAACGCGATCATTAATTAGAGTTCGGTCCGTCGTAAAGACAAAACTTACATCTGAATATGGTTAGCCCGTGTTTCTTCAACCCTAAATTACCATGTTCACGAGCCAAAGGAGGTGGTGGCACTAAATAGACCAGGCATGAAAGTGTTGTACCTATAACACTGACCACGAAGTGCTCTGACCCAAAGGAGGGTATAGAAAATGTCGAAGTCGAAATCACGCGTCGTATGGTTGGCAGTCCTGGCTTTAATACTCTTGCCATTGCTGGCCGCATGCGGAGGCACCGCGCCCGCCGCTACTCCTGTCGCCACCACCGCCGCGACAACCGCTCCCGAGGTTGCCCCGACGGACACCACCGGCCCCGCGGCCGCCGATCCCACCGACACAACTGAAGCATCGGCTGACCCCACCGATACAGCCGCCCCCGTAGCGGCGGTATCCCCCACCGTTCCCGCGACTGTAGTAGCCGGTGGTGAGGGTTGCGCCGCCAGCGCCACCAAGCTGACCTGGTATGTTGGTTTGGGCGCGGGCGCGGACGCGGACGTTATCCCGAAAGAAACGGCCTGGGTAGATAAATTCAACAAGTCGCAGACGGAAGCCTGCCTGACGCTGCAAGTCGTCCACAACCCTGAGTCGTACGACACCCTCAAGGCGCAGCTCGCCGCGGGTACCGCTCCCGATATCGTCGGCCCTGTAGGTAAAGCAGGACGCGCCAGCTTCCAGGGTGCCTGGGCGGACGTAGAAAAGCTGGCTACGGGTGCGAATTACGACCTGACCCAGTACGACCCGGCCCTGCTAGAGTTCACCAAGGACGAGGGCGTGCTGGTCGGTATCCCCTTCGCGCTCTTCCCCAGCTTCATTTACTACAACAAAGACCTGTTTGACGAGGCCAAGCTGCCCTATCCTCCTCATAAGGTGGGCGAGCAGTACGAGGGCAAGGAATGGAACCTGGAGACCATGAGCGAGCTTGCGCAGAAGCTCACGGTGGACGAAGCGGGCAACGACGCGACCGACCCGAACTTCGACCCCGAGAACGTCACGCAGTTCGGCTACTACGAGCAGTTCACCGATGCGCGCGGTATCGCTACCCTCTTCGGCGGCGGGCTGCCCTACGAGGAGTCCGACCCCAAGACCGCCAAGATCCCCGATCACTGGCGCGATGCCTGGAAGTGGTATTATGACAGCGTCTGGACCAACCACTTCTCGCCCAACGACGACTACCAGCAGAGCGAGCAGTTTGCCAAGGGCAACCCGTTCTCGTCAGGCAACGTGGCGATGGCGCACACCCACTCATGGTACACCTGCTGCTTCGACCTGAAGGAGACCAACTGGGATATAGCGGTCATGCCCACGATCAACGGTAAGATCACGGCCAAACTGCACGGCGATACCTTCGCCATCCTGGAGCAGAGCAAGAACAAGGAAGCCGCCTTCAAGGTGCTGAGCCAGATGGTGGTGGACGAGGAACTCTACCAGATCTACGGCGGTATGCCTGCAACCGAAGAACAGCGACCGGCCTTCTTCGCGGCGTTCGATGAGCGCGTCGCCCCTAACAAGGTCGATTGGACCGTGGCAGAGCAGATGCTTGGGTACCCCGACCTGCCCAACCACGAGTCCTGGACGCCCAACCTGATCAAGGCCAACGACCTGTTCGGCAAGTTCCGCAAGCTGCTGGACCAGACGCCCAACCTGAATGTGGACCAGGAGATCGACAAGCTCGAGGCCGAACTGGACACCATCTTCAAGGAAGCACCGGACCAGTAACGTAGAATGATCGGCCCTGCTTACCTCTTCGCGCTGCCTGCTATGCACGGCGGCGCGAAGAGGTAGGAGTCAAGGAGTTACAAACATGAGAGCTGCGGACTTGATATCGGCTCGCGGGGCACCCAGGAGGCGGCAGTCGCCAATGGGCCGCGTTCGACTGAGGTGGGGCTGGTTCTTCCTCTCGCCCTGGCTGATAGGCTTCGTGGCCTTCCAGGCCCTGCCCATCGTCGCTACTATATTCCTGTCGTTCACCGACTACAGCGCCACCAAGGAATTCGCCCCCGGCAACTTCAACATGGTGGGGCTGGACAACTACGGGCGCTTGTTCAGCGACCCGCAGCTACTCCAGTCGCTCGGCGTGACTATAAAGTTCGCCTTGATAGCCGTGCCCATCGGGCTGGTGATACCGCTCTCTTTCGCCCTGCTAGTCAACTCAAAGCACCTGATGGCTCCCAACGTCTTCAGAACGCTTTACTTTCTGCCTACCGTAATCCCCATCGTGGCCGGTGTGATGGTCTTCCAGGGCGTATTGAACGCCCAGTCCGGCTGGATCAACCTCATGCTGGAGGCGATTGGCCTGGAGGGGCCGCGCTGGCTGAGCGACCCCCAATGGGCAGTGCCCGCGCTGAATCTCCTGGGCCTGTGGGGTGTGGGCAACGCGATGCTGATCTTGCTCGCCTCGCTCCAGGGCGTGCCGACCGAACTGTACGACGCCTCAACCATAGACGGGGCGAACGGCGTGCAACGCTTCCGCTACATCACACTTCCCATGATATCGCCCGTTATTTTCTACAACGTCACCCTGGGAATCATCGGCGCGTTCCAGTATTTCGTCGCGGCCATGCTCATTGGTGGGCGTAACGGCGATCCTCAAGGGTCAACCCTCTTCTACAACCTGCACTTCTACCGCCAGGCTTTCGTCTTCAACGACATGGGCTATGCCTCGGTGCTCGCATTATTACTGTTTGTCATTGTAATGATCCTGACGACCATTATGTTCTATTTCGGCCAGCGGTCGGTCTATTACGCGGGCGGCGACCTGTAGAGGCACACGCATCCAGCAACCATGCTGCGATAAACCGGCGGAAAGAAAGTGAGGAGCTATGGCAACCTTGACCCAGGCGGAAAGGAAAGACAGAGTAGTCCCGGTCCGCGCATCGTCCCAGCTGGGGTACAAACTGCGGCAACTTTCTACTAATCTTGGCGTGACCTTGCTGGGAGTGGTAGTAATGCTGGTCTTCTTGATGCCGCTCGGCTACATGCTGGCGACGGCGTTCAAGCAGGACTCGCAACTCACCGATTCGCACGCGCCCCTGTGGCCCGCCGCGAAATCGACGTACAACTACCAGGGCGAGGAGTTACCACTTTACAACGTACCGACGGAAGATGGGATGAAGCAGTGGGCGCTGGTGAAAGGCTACCGCGAAGACAGCGATTTCATTGACCCGGCCAACCCCGAAAAAGGCGTCTTCAACTGGGTCGGTAGGTACCGCGTGCTCGATCCGGTCTACCATTTCGCGCCCACCTGGGAAAACTTCACCATGGCCTGGGAGCAGGTGGCGTTCGGGCTACTGTTCCGCAACACCTTCATTATTGCCGTTATCAGCACGATAGGCACGCTAATTTCGTGCATCCTGGTGGCCTACGGGTTCGCGCGCTTCAAAATACCGGGGAAGAACATACTCTTCATCATACTAATCTCCACTATCGTATTACCCCCGCAAGCGACGATCATACCGCTGTACGTGCTGTTCGCCAAGATCGGCTGGACCGGCACCTGGCTGCCGCTGCTTGTGCCCGCCTTCTTCGCGAACGCCTTTGACGTATTCCTGTTGCGGCAATACTTCATGAGCATACCCAGGGAGCTAGACGAGGCCGCCATGCTGGACGGGGCCAACCCGTTGCGCACTCTCGTCTCGGTGATTATCCCGCAGGCCATTCCCGCGATTACAGCGGTGACGCTCTTCCACTTCTTCTTCGCGTGGAACGACTACTTCGCACCGCTGGTTTTCCTCGTCGGCAGGGAGGACTTGTATCCTATCTCGGTCGGTATCGGCAAGTTCGTGGGCACGTTCAGCATTTATCCGGGACGTGCTATGGCAACGGCGGTCCTGACGCTGATACTTCCCGCCCTCCTGTTCTTCTTCGCCCAGCGCCAGTTCATGCGCGGCGTGGTTGTCACCGGCGTCGAGAAGTAGTCCACATCAACGCCAGCCGAGAAGGGTGCATGCCGCGCTTACACTTACAACTACATCCTGGGCCACACGTTGTGCTCCGTCCGGGTGAACTATGACACGCAAGCGCTTTCTCGGCGTGGCGTTGATGTGGCTGGCGTGGGTCGCAATTATCATGGCTTTCCAGGAGCTAGTCCCGGCGCGCATGGATATTGAGAAGCCGGACTACGCCCTCTCATGGACGCCCGGTGAGACCCGCCCGCGCAGCCAGAACGACAAGCCCTATTTGGTAGAGCCGTTCCTGAACCGGCACGTCTCATGGGATTCGGAGTTCTATCTCTCAATCGCGACCGCCGGGTACGACGACCCGAATGTGCGCGCTGTGCTGGTGCGAAACGGGTCCGCGACACCTGTAGACCCTGCGTCCGCTACGCCGCCACTGGGGGACTCGCTTGACAACCGGCCCCTGTCGCTGAGCTATGCGTTCATGCCGCTCTATTCGCTGGTGACGCAGGTGGTCGCGCTCCCGATTCAGGTGCTGGGGCTGAACCCGATTGCTGCTGCCACGCTGGCGGCGGTCATGGTGTCGGTGCTGGGGGCGCTTGCTGGCATGGTGGCTCTATACGACATGGCACATGCTGAGCTTGGAGACGCGGGCGGGCTGCGGGCGGCATTCTACCTGGTTGCCTTCCCAACGGGATTCTTCCTGGCGCAGGTGTACACGGAGGGGCTGTTCGTGGGGCTGGCGTTCGGCTGTCTCGCCTTGTCACGGAGAAAGCAGTGGCTGTGGGCCGCCTTGCTCGCGGTGCTGGCGACCTGGACGCGGGCGGTAGGGGTGGCCCTGGTGATCCCGCTAGCCTGGGCCTTGTGGAATGAGATCAGGACAAAGCAGTACTCGCTCAAGCCCTTGGACAGGAGGCTCATACTTCACGCGGTGCTGGCGCTGCTGCCGGTGGGCGCGTATCTTGTGTGGCACTATTCGTTCTGGGGGCAGGCCTTCGGGCTGGTCGAGGGTAGTTATTTCAGCCGTGGGCTGTTCGTGGTCGGGCAATCGCTGTCGGCCTGGGGGCAGGCGTTCGGCGGGATGTTTGGAGACAACACCCAGGCTACCGCTTACTACTTGATGGAGCTACTCGGCATTCTTCTGGGGATTGTTGCTACCGCGCTCACGTTGCGGCGCTACCCGGACCTGGCGCTCTTCGGTCTGGCGGTGCTGGTCGTTTCTCTCACGAGCGGCGTGGCGCAGGGGATGTTACGGTATGTGATTGCCATGCCCGCCATCTTCATCGCCCTCAGCCGCCTCGGCAAGAACGCGGTGTTCGACCGCTCCTGGACCTTCGGCAGCGTCCTGTTGCAAAGCATCGTGGCAATCATGTTCACCTTCGATATGTGGGCGGGCTAATAGGTCCACACGACCGGCCGGAAGGAGCACTGACCTGGCAATCGCTGAATCTTTATTGCAGGTATCTGAATATGCGGGGGAAGGCTATCTGCCCCTGGTTGATTACGCGGATTGGCGGGTGGCTATCCTGCGCTACATTGACGAGCTAGAGCCGCAGAACCTAGCCACCATGCAGCGGCATGACGAGACGGACGAGGTGTTTGTCCTGCTGGCGGGACGTTGCATATTGTTCCTCGGGGCGGGCGCGGAGCAGGTCAGTGAGATACACGCGCAAGACATGGAACCGCTCAAGCTGTACAACGTCAAGAGAGGCTGCTGGCACACGCACACGCTCAGCCGTGACGCTACCGTGTTGATCGTCGAAAACCGGGATACGGCCGCGCACAACTCGCCCGAAATCGCGCTGGATGATGAGCAGCGGGCAAAGATAATCGAGCTTACCAATCTTATATGGAGCAGAGGATAAATTAGATGACCACACCTATTACTTTCCCCGACGGTTTCCTATGGGGAGCGGCCACAGCGGCTTACCAGGTCGAAGGTGCGTGGAACGAAGACGGCAGGGGCGAGTCCATTTGGGACCGCTTCAGCCACACGCCCGGTAACGTCGAAGCCGGCGACACCGGCGACGTGGCCTGCGACCACTACCACCGCTACCGCGACGACGTTGCCCTGATGAAGCAGTTGGGGCTGCAAGCCTACCGCTTTTCGGTGTCGTGGCCCCGCGTCGTGCCGCAGGGTCGTGGCAAGGTCAATCCCGCCGGGTTGGACTTCTACGACAGGCTCGTTGATGAACTGCTGTCCGCCAACATCCGGCCCTTCCTGACTCTGTACCATTGGGACCTTCCGCAGGCGCTACAAGATGCCGGTGGTTGGGACAACCGCGACACCTCCGGCTACTTTGCCGACTACGCGGCGCTCATGGCTAAACGGCTGGGTGATCGCGTACGCGACTGGACCACCTTCAACGAGCCATACGTGTCGGCGTTCGTCGGCAACGCCATGGGAAGGCACGCGCCGGGCTACGAGGACAAAGCCCTGGCGCTGAGGATAACGCATCACCTGCTCGTCGGACATGGCATGGCGGTGCAGGCAATCCGCGCCTCGGCACCTGGGGTGAACGCCGGTATCGTCCTCGATTTCGCGCCCCCTGAGCCGGCCGCTGATACGGACGCTAACCGCGAGAAGGTGGAGTCAATGTGGCAGGAGGGCGGCGCGCTGTTCCTGGACCCCATCTTGCGCGCACACTACCCGCCTGCTGTCCAGCCCGCGCTTGAGCAAGCCGAGGTGATTATCAAGCCTGGTGACCTTGCCCTTATCGCGCAGCAATTGGACTTCATGGGAATAAACTTCTACAGGCGCATGATGTTTGACGAGCAAGGAGAACCCACGCGCGTCGAGGGGGCCGAGTATACCGAAATGGACTGGGAGGTCCACGCCCCCGCCTTCAAGCGCCTGCTGCTGCGCCTCAATCGCGAGTACAGACTGCCGCCCCTCTACATCACCGAGAATGGCGCGGCCTTCGTTGACGAGCCTGGCACCGACGGCAAGGTCCACGACCCGCGCCGCGTCAGTTACTTGCAGGAGCATCTTGGTGCCGTCCGCGACGCGATGCACGAAGGAGTGGACATGCGCGGCTACTTTGTATGGTCGCTGCTGGACAACTTCGAGTGGGCCGAGGGCTATTCAAAGCGGTTCGGCGTCGTCTACGTGGACTACCCTACGCAGCGGCGCATCGTGAAGGACAGCGGTGAGTGGTACGCTCAAACTATCGCACAAAACGGGTTCTAGCCCGCGCAAGGCCACAGCCCGGCTGTGTGAGAGTCAACGACGACTACAGGAGCAAGAGCCATGAAGTGGGAGGAACTTAGCGGCGACCAATTCGCTGAGGCCGTCGAGGAATGCCAGGGGGTGTGCCTGCTTTCTCTGTCGGTGATAGAGCGGCACGGCCACCACCTGCCGCTGGGCACCGATATGTACATCGGCGGCGAGGTGTGCAGGCGCGCGGCGCTCATTGAGCCTGCTATCGTGTTCCCCGACTATATCTTCACTCAGATACCCGAGGCCCGACACGTGGCGGGCACGATAGCCATAGACGGCGACCTGATGCTGCGCCTGCTCGACAACGTGTGCCGCGAGATAGCCCGCAACGGCCTGAAAAAGATCGTGCTGGTAAACTCCCACGGGGGCAACACGGGTCTCATATCGCTGTTCAACATGCTCCAACTCGAAAACCCGCGCGACTACGTGGTGTACGTGGTGCAGCCGCACTCGCTGCTCTTCGGTGGTGACCTGGAGGTCCCGTGGGACCCTGGCGATGGCGAGCATGCAGGCCCCGGCGAGACCAGCCTGATACAGGTAATTCGCCCGGACCTGCTGGATATGGAGAAAGTCCCGGCGGACGACGAAGCGCAACCCCGGCAGCGTCTCCAGGCGTTGCACGAGGCCGGGGTGCAGACCGGCATGTGGTGGTACGCCGACTATCCCACTCACTACGCGGGCGACGCCAACGCGGCCTCCCCAGACATTGGTGAGCGTTTGTTGGAGGCGCTAACGGAGGCACTTGTCAGGGCGGTGCGGGCTATCAAGGAGGACACGACTACGAAGCGATTACAGGATGAGTTCTTCGCAGCCTCGGCAAAGCCACAGGCATAGAGTGGGTTGGCTAGCGTGGGGACGTCGGATAGCCAACCCACCTTTGTGGAAGCCCTCTCTTAGAGAGAGCGCCCCGATTCCGGCACCCAAAACCCCACCTTGTCATTCTGAGCGAAGCGAAGAATCTCGTCCCTCAGCACCCAAGTAGCACCTTTCTTTCAGCCATACTGTACCGTGTGAAAGAGGAAACATCTCGGTGAAGGACGAGATTCTTCACTGCGTTCAGAATGACAAGGTGGAGTTTTGGGTGCTCCTCTCCCACTCCATATCTACGCCATAGCCCCCTTGGCGGCGGGCCTGCTATCCCGTAACCCCAAGCGCCTTGCGTACGGCGGGCGCGACCACCGTGCCGAACAATTCTATCGCTCGCATGACGTTGGCGTGTGCTATCGGGCCGACGCTTATCTGCGCCAGGAAGCGCTTGTGCCCGAAAAGCTCATGCTCGTAGAGAATTTTGTCGATTACCTCCTGCGGGCTGCCGACCAGCAGCGCGCCGCGTGGCGAGCACAGCGCCTCGAACTGCGAGCGCGTCATGCCCGACCAACCGCGCTCCCGCCCGATGCGGTTCATCATCGTCGCGTAGGAGGGGAAGAACTCGTCACGCGCCTGGCTTGAGGTGTCCGCGATGTAGGCGTGCGAGTTGATACTCACCGGCAGTTGGTCGGGGTCGTGTCCCGCGTGCCGGGCCGCCTCACGATAGAGCTGGACGTGCGGCACGAACTGGTCGGGCGTGCCACCGATGATAGCCAGCGCCATCGGCAAGCCGTAAGCGGCGGCCCTCACCACCGACTGCGGCGTGCCACCCACGGCGATCCACACCGGCAGCGGGTCCTGCACCGGGCGTGGGTAGATACCCTGGTCGTGCAGCGCTGCCCGGTGCTCGCCTTCCCAGCTTACATGCTCGGCCGCGCGGATTTTCAGCAGCAGGTCCAGCTTCTCATCGAACAACGCGTCGTAGTCGTTGAGGTCGTAGCCGAACAGCGGGAACGACTCGATGAAAGAGCCACGTCCCGCCATGATCTCGGCGCGGCCTCCTGACAGCAGGTCGAGGGTGGCAAAGCTCTGGAAGACGCGCACCGGGTCGTCGGAACTGAGCACGGTGACGGCGCTGGACAGACGGATGTGCTTTGTGCGCGTGGCGGCAGCGGCGAGAACCACGGCGGGCGCGGAAACCGCGAAGTCGGGCCTATGATGCTCGCCCACGCCGAAGACCTCCAATCCCACCTGGTCGGCCAGTTCGATCTCCTCCATCAGGTCTCGCATTCGTTGGGCGGCGCTGCCAGCCGTGCCATCCGGCACCTCACCGAAGCTGTAGAGGCCAAGTTCCATCAATGACTCCTTTTCGGTCCTATTACGTGCGCTTTTGTACTATATTTTGGCCGCAAAACTCTACTTCGTATGTGGCCGTTTCCCAACGATTCTACAACATTTACTCACAGCCAAGCAGGTCGCAGGTTACGAGCAGCCATGTCCCTTCCAACTGCCGCCTGGATGTGGAAAACTTTCCAAAGTACCTATTGACTAGGGTAGCAGCAGCACGTATACTGGCGCTACTTCGAGGTTACGGGTTCGCCCGGAACAGCGAAGGAACAGAGACCCGGATGGTCCTCACGGATCGTACGGGTTTTCTGTTTAAGCTGGATTGTACGAGACCGTGTATAGCACAGAAACAGCGATGAGGGTATGCCTGGATCTTCCGGTATACCCTCATTCTATGTCACTAGAAGCTATCCTTATTAACCCAGGGCCTGAGAAGAGTACCCAAAGCTTCTTCTTTGTCATTCTGAGCGCAGCGAAGAATCTCGCCCCTCAGTACCCCAATACCATCTTTCCTTCAGCCACTCTGTACCCTAAGAAAGAGGAAACATCCCGGTAGAGGACGAGATTCTTGGCTACGCTCAGTACCATGCTAACGAAGGAATGACAGCAAATAGAATGGTATCTAGTATACGGAGCATTCGGTACCAGGCGACGCCCGGCGATTGAAATCGGGGGCTACACTTTGCAAAGTCCTTGCGGGACTGGCATTGTGCAGGAGGGTCGCTTTCTAGAGAGTAGGAGGGTAGAGGAGTAGCGGAGTCCCCTTGTGGGACTTGGTAAGGTGTAGCCCCCGATTTTAATCGCGGGGCGTCGCCTGGCACTATATGTGTCTTCCCGCACGCATGTAGCCCTATTGGCTGACTTTCCTTCCCTAGCATGGTACTCAAAATGACAAAGGCTGACTCTGTTGTTGGTATTCCCAACCATTTATGAGATAGTTTCTACTAATGCTGGTGCCATCTCGTGCTGGCGCTGTCCTTTGCAACGCACTTCTAGGCCCATCCGACTATGGATGACAGCGGCCAATACACCCATCGGCGTATTGACCGTGGGCGCTTGTGGCGATAGGATAAGTGTGGCAGCAGGTTCAGGAACTCAGTTCGTTTGAGTAGCTGCCGCCAGTCTTACAAACCCAAACCTGGTTTTACAGGACCACGCAGCAGCTGCCTTAGTCTGCACCCTGAGGAGGGTTATCAAGCATTATGGACGAAGCATAGCCACAAGCAAGAACGATCAAGAACGATCAAGAACGATAAGTACAGGGCGCTATATACAAAAACAGCACATAAACGGCATATAAAACGGCAAACTGACCAGACCCATATTAAAAGACTGCATAATAGAAAGGAAATAAGATGTCCAAGCATAAAAGCTTAGGCCGCATAGCGTTAGCGGCTGTCATTCTCCTGCTCGTCGCCGTGACGGCGCAATCTCTTCCTTCAGTCAGCGGGGTCCAGCCCCAGCTTCAAAACCGCAGGGGCCTCGTTGTTCAGCAGCCCTTAGGTTCGGCAGGCGCTCCCAGCAAGCAGACCGCACCCGACCAGCCGGTCTCGGAAGCACCGAACTACACCGTCCTCCCCAATGGCACCATCCTCGGCAACCCGGTGGCACCTGGCGTTTCTCCGAACGCCGAACAGCTTGCCGCCATGGCCAAGGCCAAGCCCCAGCAGCAACCGGACCGCAGCGCCGTTGACCTAGAGTTCGAGTCGCTCCCTCTGGCCGGGCACGTAGACGCCCCCGACCCCGTGGTGCAAGAGAGCATAGTGGATATGCTTATGCCCGCGCCCAGCCGCTCGTGGACGGGTATGAACTTCAATCATGGTAACGGCGGCGCGCCCCCCGACACCACCGGCGACGTCGGCCCCAACCACTACGTACAGATGATCAACTCGGCCTACGTGGTGCTCAACAAGAGCGGCACTGTATTGGCCGGGCCTTTCAACATCAACAGCTTGTGGAGCAACGTGGGTGGCGCCTGCTTCAACAACAACGACGGCGACCCCATTGTGCTGCACGACCAGCTTGCCGACCGCTGGATACTCACCCAGTTCACCAGCAGCGCTCCCTACCACGAGTGCATCGCGGTCTCGACGACCCCCAACCCCACCGGCACCTTCTGGGTCTACTCTTTCAGGCTGCACGACACCGATTTCCCCGACTATCCCAAGTTCGGCGTGTGGCCCGACGGCTACTACATGGGCGTGAACATGTTCAGGAACCACGTGTTCCAGGGCACCCGCCCCTACGTCTTCGAGCGCAGCCGCATGCTCGCGGGCCAGGCCGCCCGCTGGCTTAGCACAACGACCGCCCTCGGCAACACCCAGGGCCTGGTGATACCCTCCGACCTGGATGGCTCCAACCCGCCGCCGGTGGGCGCTCCTAACTTCTTCGCGCAGGCCGGGGGCAGCACCCTCAACATCTACAAGTTCCATGTGGACTGGAACAATACCGTCAATTCGACCTGGACGGGGCCTACCAGCCTGCCCGTCGCCGCCTACACCCAGTTGTGCAATAGCTGCATCCCGCAGCCCAACACCCAGCAGAGGCTGGACGGCATCGGGGACCGCCTGATGTACCGCGTGGCTTACCGCAACTACGGCACTTATGAGGCTATGGCGGTGGCTATGAACGTGAACGCCAACAACTTCGCGGCGGTGCGCTGGTACGAGGTGCGCAATCCCAATACCACGCCCACCATTCACCAGCAGGGCACCTTCGGCAACACCACCGACCATCGCTGGATGGGCAGCCCCGCTATGGACCGCAGCGGCAACTACGCTATCGGCTACAGCATCGGCAGCCCCAACCGCTATCCCTCGGTCGCGTATGCAGGCCGCCTCGTGAGCGACCCCCTGGGCCAGCTTTCGCAGGGTGAGGCGCTCATCTACTCGGCTAATGGCGCGCAGGACGGCGTCAACCGCTGGGGCGACTACAGCCAGTTGTCCATCGACCCGTCGGACGACTGCACCTTCTGGTACACCACCGAGTACAACGAGAGCTTTGGCTGGAACTGGGCGACACGCATCGGCTCGTTCAAGTTCCCCTCGTGCGGACCACCGCCGCCCAACCCTGCCACCAGCACGCCTACCAAGACGAACACGCCGGTACCCCCGACCAACACGCCCACCAAGACGAACACGCCCATTCCGGCCGCTACCAAGACATTCACCGCCGTACCGGGCCAGCCCACAGCTACCAAGACATTCACCGCAGTGCCCGGCCAGCCTACAGCCACACGCACGGCGACGCAGATACCGGGGCAGCCTACCGCTACCAAGACGTTCACCGCGGTTCCAGGCCAGCCGACTGCCACGCGCACCGCTACCCTGGTACCGGGCCAGCCTACCGCTACCAACACTGTAAGCGTACCGGGCCAGCCTTCCGCTACCAACACCACGACCGTACCCGGCCAGCCTACGGCTACACCTCCGGTTACCGCTTGCCAGATACAGTTCCCGGACGTGCCCTCGACGCACCCCTTCTACCAGTTCGTGAGGTGCCTTGCCTGCCGGAGCATATTGGGCGGCTTCTCGGACGGCACGTTCCGCCCCGGCGCCAACATCACACGCGGCCAGTTGTCAAAGGTAGTGGCTAACGCGGCAGGCTTCATAGAGGAGCGTGGCGAGCACAGCTTCGAGGACGTACCTCCCGGCTCGGCCTTCCACCAGTTCGTGGAGCGCATGTACTCGCGGGGCATCATCTCCGGCTACTCCTGCGGCGGCGCTGGCGAGCCATGCCTGAGCGGCAAGCCCTACTTCAGGCCGAACGCCAACGCCACCAGGGGCCAGATAGCCAAGATCGTGAGCAACGCGGCGGGCTTCTCGGACGACCCAGGCGGACAGAACTACGCAGACATAGCAGTGGGCAGCACGTTCCACACCTGGGTGAACCGGCTCTCGAACCGGGGCGCAATCGGCGGCTATGCTTGCGGCGGCGCGGACGAGCCTTGTGGAGCTGGCAACCTGCCCTACTTCAGGCCCAACGCCAACGCCACCAGGGGCCAGGTAGCGAAGATTGTGTCCAACACTTTCTTCCCCAACTGCCAGACACCTTAGCCAAAAGCTATCGGAAACCTTGATCTTTACGAAAGAGGGTTGGTCACGCGACCAGCCCTCTTTCGTGTTCCAGGGTATGCACATCGTTGCGGTAAATGTTGTATTGCAATTGGGCACCGCATACCGTACACTTTTCCTGGGCGAACTGCGGGACTCCGTAGTTTGCCTGATTACGATACGCCCACTTTTCTTTCTAGCCAGGGAGGACTCCGGTACATGTTCCGCCATATAAGAATTGGAGCTGCCACCTTAGCAGCCCTGATAGGTTTGCTTATTCTTGCTGTATCGGTCTTTGGACCTGCTTGGTCCGGTACGGCGGGTACGAAAGCAGTCCTGGCTGTAAGCCCCAACGCCCCTAACTCCACATACATCAACCGGGTAGCGCAGGTGCCGGAGACTCCGAATTCTACGCAGACCGTGCGGGTCTGGATAAGTTCGGACACGGCCTTTGGCGAGTCGGTGGGCCTGGAGTACAATCCCGTGGGCACCGGCACCTACGTGAAGGTGCTGGGCACCTTTTGCAGCAGCAACTGCTACCCAGGGGCGAACTGGTACGCCGACATCCCGGCCCACCCGGCGGGCACACAGGTCCGCTACCAGCTTTTCGTCCGCAATCAGCTGGGCCAAGATTACCTGTTCACGGGCTTCAACTGGCAATATACGGTTGTAGATCCAACCAATACGCCCACCACCGCTCCCACCAATACAGCGACAGCGACCAACACCGCCACGAACACGGCTACGAACACGGCTACGGCTACCAATACAGCGACCAATACCCCTACCGAGACGTCTACCGTAACAAACACGGCAACCAACACGGCGACCGAGACTGCTACGGTCACTAACACAGCGACCAACACCGCCACCAATACGGCAACCAACACCGCCACCAATACCGCTACTGAAATGGCTACGGAGACTTCCACAGCCACCAATACCGCGACTAACACGGCGACCGCCACTACGACTAACACTACGACTAACACTGCGACTAACACTGCAACGAATACCTCAACCTCAACAAGTACCGCGACTAATACTGCTACTGAGACTGCGACCAATACCGCTACTCAAACCGCTACTAACACGCCCACGGAAACCGCCACAGAGACTGCCACTGCCACCAACACAGCAACGAATACCGCTACTAACACCGCAACCGAAACGGCTACGGAGACCTCAACGCCGACTAATACAGCTACACAAACATCAACATCTACGTCAACGCCGACTCAGACGAACACGGCTACCAATACTGCTACCGAGACCTCGACGGCAACTAACACCGCTACCAATACCGCTACTGAAACGGCGACGAACACCGCCACAGAAACATCTACCAACACCGCTACTGCCACCAATACAGCAACCAGTACTTCGACAAACACGCCGACCGAGACTGCAACTGAGACTGCTACCGAAACAGCGACACAGACTCCGACTGCGACCAATACCGCTACCAACACGGCCACTGAGACCAACACGCCGACAGAGACTAACACACCAACCAGTACCCCTACAGGGACTAATACCCCCACCAGCACGGCTACCGAGACGAACACGCCCACTGAGACCAACACGCCCACCGAAACGTCTGTACCTACTCACACGCCGACTGTGGCAGCTACATCCACGACTACATCGAGTGCCACTTCTACTACTGCTGCCACGAGTACCGGCACAAGCACGGGCACCCTTACTCCCACCGTTATGGCCTCGGGCACCAGCACGAACACGCCCACGGCAACTGCTTCAAGCACTGCCCCGGCCAGCGTAACGGGTACGGTTACCGCCATAGCCACTGCTACAGCTACTCGTACAGCCACGGTGACCGCCACGGTCACAACACCTGCCTGCGAGCCGTTCACGGACGTGAAGCCTGGGGATACCTTCTATGAGTACATCAACTGCCTCTATTGCCGGGGCGTGATCAGCGGCTACCCGGACGGCACCTTCCGGCCGGGCAACCCTATCACCAGGGGGCAGATAGCCAAGCTGGTGAGTAATGCCGCGGGCTTCAACGAGGACCCAGGCGAGCAGATCTACTCTGACGTGCCTCCAGGCTCGCCGTTCTACGTCTACATCAACAGGCTGACCAACAGGGGCATTGTGGGAGGCTATCCTTGCCCGCAACGTCCTGGAGAGGTAGAGGGTGGTGGAGACGAGTGCAACCCTGAGAACCCGTCGTTGTTCCGGCCCGAGCGAAATGCGACACGCGGGCAGCTAGCCAAGATAGTGTCTAACGCGGCAGGCTTCTCGGAAGCAGTTAGCGGGCAATACTACCAGGACGTGCCACCCAACGGAGAGGGGAGCCAGTTCTATCCGTGGATCATGCGCCTGACCAACAGGGGAGTTATGTCAGGCTACCAGTGCGGCACACAAGACCCGAGGAGTAGCCCCTGCGATAGCCAGAACAGGCCGTATTTCAGGCCGCAAAATGAGGTGACCAGGGGACAGGCAGCCAAGATAGTGGGCAACACCTTCTTCCCCAACTGCCAGACCCGTTAGAGCGGGCGGCTCGGCAGATCAGCAACATAGTGCAAATGAAGCAGGTGGTATCGCGCGATACCACCTGCTTCATT
>DASVRN010000156.1:0-12484 GCA_036388595.1 Chloroflexia bacterium | reverse complement strand
AGGCGGGGCTAAGAGGCGAACGACCCCTGCCACCTGCGGGCATAGAGGGCGCTGAGAACTGGGACGCCGACCCGGTGAACCAGGTATTCTACGACAGGAACAAAGACCGTTCCCTGGACGAAGTGCTCAACGACGCAAGTGCTCTTTGGGAGCGTATGGAAGCACTGCTCCAATCGTTACCCGAGCATGATCTCCTGGAGCCGGGACGTTTTGAGTGGGAGAATGGTAAGGCTATCGGCCCCAACCTCCTGCATGACTTCAGCGCTCACCTGCACGATGAGCATGAGGCAGAACTATGCGAGTGGCTGGACAGGTTGGGCGCTCGATAGCACATCGCAGGGACGTACACGCACAATAGAATAACATTATGGGAACGTAGCTCAGTGGCAGAGCAAAGGAAAAACGCCGTCGCCGTACACTTGCCTCGGTAATTGCGGGGCCGATGGTTGATGGTTATCGCCAGCCTCCGGTCGCAGGTTCGAGCCCTGCCGTTCCCACAAGCGAGTACGTGCCATTGTAAGCAAAGTTAGGAGGGTTCGAGAATGTCGAATGCCGAATCTGAGTTCTACGACATGAAAGAAAGTTTTAGGGAGCACATGATGGTAAAGGAGCTCCGACTACAGTGCAACTTCGCTATGTATGCTTACCATGACTACCATCAGACCCTCGATGCCCTTGATGATTGGCAGAGAAGACGAGAGGAAGCCCTTTCTCATCTGCTGGGTGAGTTGCCTAAACAAGAGCATGAAGATGCCAGAATTGCAGAAGAGGGCGCGTGGCAAGATGGTGAAGGATACAGACGCGAGAGGGAACTGCATGAACGAGTCTTCTACAATATGCACGGATTTCTGACCCATTCAGGAAACATCTCGAAGTTGCTTTGGCCCATTAGCCAGAAGTACAGAACCCGAGGTGAGTGGTTAAGAAAAGCATTTAAGGTGCAGGATGCTCCCCCCCTCAAGTCGCGAGAGATTCGCAATGATCTGGAACACTATGACGAGAGACTTGAGCTATGGCTCTCAGACATACGTCGGCTGACACAAACAGATCTGATTATCGGGATAGTACACTATCCTGAAAGACCAGAGAATATTCACCGACAGTACGATTATGATTCAGAAATTTTTTCATACCAAGGTAAGGGTCAGAACTTAAACGACATTGCTCAGGAGATCAGCCGAATCCAACGAGAGATAGAGCTATGGAACGAACTTGGAATGGTTCCACCAACAAGGCGAACCTAACCCAATAGAGCTAACGTTTGGCTGCATATTCATTCAGGCAGAGGAAGATACGTTTTCTTCATAAAACTTACTGTGGTTCTACAACAATGCTGTATTCACAGTGTTGTTGTCACATCCTAAGCTAAGTGTTAGGCTCGAAGGGTTTGATGTCTTGACAGAAACTTGGTAGGCTTCGGAAGTCCCGAGGTAAATATTCTGAAGCTTGCCTTCCACTCAAAAAAGCTGTTTTGCCCCAATGGGGCCGAAAGGAAGGTGCGACATGAAGCATCTAAAGGCATACACTCGCAAGCGGGACGTGACGCCACAGAACGAGCCGATACCCGGCTCCACCCAGGTGCCCAACAGCGCGGGCGGCTTCGCGTGGGCCGTGGACGACTGGACGCGGCTCGACAGGTTTCTCGTGCTAGGCAGCGAGGGAGGTACATACTACATCAGCGAGCGCAAGCTGACCACCGAGAACGCCCACGCGGTAGAGCGGTGCATAGCCGAGGACGGCCCGCGTGCGGTGCGCCGCATCGTGGAGATCTCGGAGTCGGGCCGCGCGCCCAAGAACGACCCGGCTATCTTCGCGCTGGCACTGTGCGCTACGCACGGCAGCGAGGCGACCAAGAAGGCGGCCTTCGAGGCCCTTCCGAAGGTCTGCCGCACGGGCACGCACCTGTTCCACTTCGTAGAGTTCGTGGACGGTATGCGGGGGTGGGGCCGTGGCCTGCGCCAGGCTGTGGCCCAGTGGTACGCGATGCCGCCGGGCAGGCTGGCCTACCAGGCGATCAAGTACCAGAACCGTGACGGTTGGGGGCACCGCGACGTGCTGCGCCTGGCTCACCCCAGGCCGCACACCGAGCAGCACAACGCCATCTACAACTGGATCGTGAAGGGCTGGGAGTGGGTGGGCGAGGAGCCGCACCCCGACGAGGCGTTGCGCCAGCTATGGGCGTTCGAGCGCGCCAAGCGTGCCGGTAGCGCGCAGGAGATCGTGCGGCTAATCACCGAGTACAGCCTGCCCCGCGAGGCCGTGCCCACCCAGTGGCTCAACGACGTGGTTGTGTGGGAGGCGCTGCTACATCGCATGCCAATGGAGGCGATGCTGCGCAACCTGGCGACGATGACCCGTGTGGGCCTCATCGCGCCGCTGAGCGAGGCTACCCGCCATGTGGTGGAGCAGTTGGGCGATGAGGAGCGGCTGCGTGCTTCGCGGCTGCACCCTATAAAGGTGCTGTCGGCCCTGACCACCTACCAGTCGGGCCGGGGCGTGCGCGGCAAGGCCACATGGTCGCCGGTCGCCCAGGTAGTGGACGCTCTGGACGGGGCGTTCTACAAGGCGTTCGGGAACGTGCCGAGCACCGGCAAGCGGTGGCTGCTGGCCCTCGACGTGTCAGGCTCCATGTCCGTGCCCATCATGGGCATACCGGGACTGAGCGCCCGTAGCGCGAGCGCGGCTATGTCCATGGTGACGGCTGCCACCGAGCCGCAGCACACGATTGTGGCTTTCTCGGCACCTTCGAGGGCCGCGTACGGCGGTCAGTGGGGCGGGGGCGATCCGGGTATGACCCGGCTGACTATCTCGCCGCGCCAGCGCCTGGACGATGTTGTGAACAAGCTCGATGCTATCCCGATGGGCGGCACCGACTGCTCGCTGCCGATGCGCTGGGCGCTGAAGCACCGGGTAGAGGCCGACGTGTTCGTGGTCTACACCGACTCGGAGACGTGGTACGGCGACATCCACCCGGCGCAGGCGCTGAAGCAGTACCGCGATAAGATGGGCATCCCGGCGAAGATGGTCGTGGTGGCGATGACCTCCAACGGCTTCTCCATCGCGGACCCTGACGACGCGGGCATGCTCGACGTGGTCGGCTTCGACACCGCCACCCCGGCTGTTATGACCGACTTCGTGACGGACGGTAAGCTTGCGAACGCAGTTCCTGTAGAGGAGGCCGTAGTAGACTAAATCAATGAAAAGGGGCACAAGAGATATGCCTCTTGTGCCCTATTTTCATCTAGGTTAAGTCGAGGATGTGCGAGGGAAGGTGCAGGGTGTATACTCCTCGATAGGTCTGGCGGGCGCTTTCGTCGGGGCAAACGGCCTCACCTGGCTGTACGAAGTGGACTTCCGTCTGCCACTGTTCGGCCTGGGTGTAGCTTTTGGTGTGTGCGTGCTAGTGGGGGGATTGCTGGTGAGTTTGGGCGAGTCTCAGGGTATGGCAGTCTCGGAGGCCGGACCTACGAACCTATAATAGTATCGTGTGCAGGAGGTATAAAACCATGCCTGATTTTACACCCGTCAACGAACTTGAGAGGCTGCTGGTGCAGGCCGCCACCGACCCAGGTGCGCGCCCCGCCTTCTACAGGGCGTTCCTGGAGGGCGATTTGCTGGTGCTCGGCTATGCCGGCGAGTCGCCTTCCGACGAGGCAGGTATGATCCATCTCCCGGAAGGCAGCACCGTCAGCATCGCGAGCTGGCAGGACCAGGAAGGCAGGGAGGTGATACCGGTGTTCTCTTCGATGGAGCGCCTGCGGAAGTCGATAGAGCAAGAAGGGCGTTACCTGAAGTTGAAGGGCACAGCCTTGCTCGAAATAGTGGGTGACGAGCTTCCCATCATGCTCAACCCGAGGTCCGACTACGGCAAGGAATTCGTGCCGAAGGAACTGGCGTCTTTGAGGGATGGCTCGATCTTCCGGCAGGTGGAGAGCAGCACCGTGCAGGAGGACCGGCAGGTGCTAATAGGCCAGCCCGCTAACTACCCGCAGCCCCTTGTAGACGCCCTCAAGAGCCTCTTCTCGCGACACCCGGAGGTGGAGCGCGCGTACCTGGCCCAGATGCACGACCCCGCTGCCGGTGCCTCGCCTTTCCTCCTCGTGGGCGTGCAGTCGGAGGGAGATATCGGCCAAGTCATATCGGACGCGGGGATTGCAATCCACGGCACGCTGGGGGAAGGCGAGAGCGTGCAGTTCTTACGGGTGAGACCAGGAGAGGCGGGGTTGGCGGGGTATATGGTGGAGAGTGTCGAGCCGTTCTACGTCAAATAAAATAGCCTGGAAGGAAAATGTGCTGTGGCTGTGACCACCTTCTATCTACACGAGGACGATTGGGGCATGATCAATTTGCTCCCTGCCGAGAACGCGGTGTGGGTCGAGGAAATAGCCCAGGAAGCCCAGCAAGCCTCGTGGGAGAACTTTGCCGGGTTCGCGCAGCTTGGGGATGCACAGATACCCACCTATCACAACGTCTACGTTATACCTGAAGAGAAGTTCCCCCTATCCGAACGTGGAATCCACCTGAATGACCTGCGCTCGTTGCTCGTGGACAAGTGGCCGGAAGCCGCTAAAGTGTCGAGCGGCTTCAGCAGTCACACCGAAGAGTTGAGCAGGGTCTTTGCCTTCGGTGCGGCTCATGGTGGTGAGGGAGCGTTCTACGGCAACCACAAGGCTGAAATGGTCACTCGCCTGCACATCAGGCCCTCCTATGATGAACCACAAGAGTTGGAGGCATTCGGGGCTGCACTGGCGCAGTTGGGCAAGCAGTACGACCTCATGCTGGCAGATTGGTGGGCCAAAACGGTGGTGGACTTGCGCAACCCAGAACGCATAAGAAGTTACCTCGCCGGGGAATCCTAACAGCGATTTACAGCCGTTCGTGTCGAACTTTGCCCTCCCGCCCGGAACATCCACTGAGTCGGACCCACGACGCACAGATCGTGGCCGCCAGCACCCGGCAGGAGCAAAGCGATGTCATGGGCGAGAGTGTTGAGTTGCGCGGTGGTGGGGCTTGAGGGTTCGCTGGTGCAGGTGGAGGTGGACGTCAGCCGGGCTGGTTTGCCCAGCATGACGGTGGTGGGCTTGCCCGATGCGGCCGTGAACGAGTCGAAGGACCGGGTGCGGGCGGCGATACGCAACTCGGGCGGCACGATACCGCAACCCTCCCGCGTGACCATCAACCTGGCCCCCGCCGACATCCGCAAGGAAGGCCCCGCTTACGACCTGCCCATCGCACTCGGCATACTCGCCGCCACCGGCCAGGTAGAGGCCGACCTGAGCACCACCGTCTTCCTGGGTGAGCTTAGCCTGGACGGAGGCGTGCGGCACACCACCGGGGTGATTTCGATGGTGGGCATAGCGAGGGAGCACGGCATCAAGCGGGTCTACGTGCCGGTGGAGGACGCGCCCGAAGCCGCTCTCATCGAGGGGATAGAGGTGCTGCCCGTAACGACGTTGCGACAGTTGGTGCTTCACCTCAACGACCACCCTATCGCATCTTCCAGCATAGTGCCTTACGTGGCCCAGCCTCCCGGCGCGGACGAATGCAATGGGAACGGGCACACTGAGCATGCTGTGGATATGAGCCACATCAAGGGGCAGGAGCACGTGAAGCGGGCGCTGGAGGTGGCGGCCGCCGGTGGGCACAACCTGCTCATGAGCGGACCTCCAGGCGCGGGTAAGACCTTGCTGGCCCGCTGCGTGCCGACGATACTGCCCAAATTGCCGCCGGATGAGATGCTGGAAGTAACCAAGATATACTCGGTGGCGGGTATGCTGCCGAGCAGTACTCCCCTGGTGCGCAACCGCCCCTTCCGAGCACCCCATCACACGATTTCGCACGCGGGACTGGTGGGAGGCGGCAGGGTACCACGGCCCGGAGAGATTACGCTGGCGCACAGGGGCGTGCTCTTCCTCGATGAGCTGCCGGAGTACAGCGGCCAGGCGCTTGAAACACTGCGACAACCGTTAGAAGACAGGATTGTGACAATCACCAGGGCGAGCGGCACGCTCACCTTCCCGGCGAACTTCGTGCTCATCTCGGCTATGAATCCGTGCCCCTGCGGCTACTACGGCGACCCCGTGAAGGAATGCACCTGCTCATCTACCGCCATCGCCCGCTACCAGAAGAAGATCAGCGGCCCGCTACTCGACCGCATGGACATCTGCGTGGAGGTGCCCCGCGTGGATTACGAGAAGCTGTCGGACAACCGCCTGGGCGAGACCTCCGCCGCCATACGCGCCCGCGTGGAGGCCGCCCGCGACAGGCAACGATCGAGGTTCAAGGACGCGCGCGGGGTGACCTGTAACGCCGAGATGCGCCCCGCCGAGATAAGGGAGTTTTGCGAGCTAGACGCTGCCGGGCAGGCTCTCATCAAAGCGGCTATGCGGCAATTGCACCTGTCGGCACGCGCTTACCACCGCACTCTGAAGCTGGCAAGGACCATCGCTGATCTCGCCGGGAGCGATAGAATAGAGGCTGCTTATTTAGCGGAGGCGGTGCAATACAGGCCGCGTTCACTACAATAGATCTTCTGATGAACTCCTAAGCCGGTTGAACACCATAGGGCCAACAACATAGGTAAGCGCATTAAAATATACGTGATGCGTAGTCCCTGAATAGGAGCTATCATTTGGCTTCGTCTGGCAGCAACGCACCTGCATGCAACTGTGCCTGAATACTGGCAACCTCTCTAGCTAATCCCTCTCGGTTGTTTGCGAACTCCTCCCAAACTTCCTTATCTCCGCGAGCTACATTATCCAACGCCTTACCTGCATGATTTGGGTCAATGCTGGCAAAGTTGGCTAATTTCATAGCTACGCCGTTAGGGTTCCGAAAACGTTCAACGTCCGGGTGCTGTACGCTGCCAGACAGAAGGTTTAGCTTGCGGCTAAGCTCAATAACGTGAGGATGCTTGTCGTCCAGCATGCCCTCTCGTATGTAGAGGTCTAGAGCCAACACTAATTCATTGCGACTCCATGCGGGGTTCCTAGGCATACGGCCTCCTAAGCTTGATTATCTGGTACGTGCTAAGGGTACCTAACACTATACTCTCAAATTGTAGTGGGTGTGGAGTTACAGGTAGCTCAAGGCTGCTGTTGCGCGCCGTATACGATTTTGGCAGCCTGTCTCCGGCTGACGTTGTTGTTCGGGCGGAAGTAGGGCTTGTTGCCCGCGCCGCAAGGCTCACCCGCGCTCCCACAGGTGTACCCGGAGATGATGCCGCGCCCCGATAGCCGCTCGATGTACTGATAGAACGTGCTGCCCGGAGGCACGTCCTGGAATGTCTGGCCCGACACGGCTTCGTTGAACCAAAAAGCCTCAGCCACCATCTTGGAAAGCTGGCCGCGTGTCACGTTGTTCAACGGGCGAAAATAGGGGCGATGCTGTGCGTCGCACGGCTCGCCTGGGCCGCCGCAGGTGTAGCCGCTGATGGCCCCCGCGTTGTAAGTGTGCTCGATGTACTGGTAGAAGGTGTTGCTCGGCGGCACGTCGGTGAAGTGCGGCGCGCCCGACATGTTCTGGGGCAAGCCCGCGCCGAGGGCGATCACCTTGGCAAGCTGCTGCCTGGTTATCTGGTTATTGGGCAAGAAGCACTGAATCCAGCTAGGGTTTGGGCAGGGCGGGGAAGAATTATAGCCTGAGAGCACGCCCTGCTCGCTCAGCGCGATTACGGCATCATAGGAGGCCTGGTCGCCGTTCACGCACAGGTCCTTGAAGGGGTTACCGGGGCATGGGGGCGGCACGGGCGTAGGTGTGGCGAGTTGCGCGTTAGTTCTGCTGTACTGGTAATACCCTTCCTTCTGCGTATCCCCGAAGTCGGAGCTCCAGGCCGTGTGTACGTAGCCGGGACTCAGGTCAATGCTCGGCTCCTTCTGGTAGGAACCACTCACGTACGGGTCGGCGGGGACCTGAACGGGCTGGAACGTGGTGCCCGCACCGTAGGTGTAAAAGACGCGGTAGTAGTTACTCGAACTGCCCGTCGTGTCCGCCCAGATAAGGTGGGCCGTACCCTCTTCGTCAACTGCTATATCAGGGTAGTACGAGTCGCCGCTGTTGGCGATGACGCGCACCAGTGGGTGGCCGCCCCACCCGCCGGATGGCGTCCATTCCCGGTAGTAGATATCGCGGCTGGGCGGGTCGGAGATGGGGTCGCAGCGCTCGTCAGCCCATACGAGGCGCAGGCCGCCGTTGGGGTCGCGGGCCAGTGCGGGCTGGTAGGTGTGCGAGTCGAAGGGGCAGCCGGTGCAGCACTGCGCGCTAACGTTCTCTATGGCCGCCCAGCTAGCAGTGCCCTGGCGAGTGGTGGTCCAGATGTCGTTGTTGCTGCCCTCTGCGGTGTCCTTGAAAGCGACCATTACCACGCCGAGGCTGGACACTCCCACTTCGATATCGACCGGGCGGGACCTCACGGGCACCGACTCGCCCGCTACGTCCCACCCGCCCCCCGCGGTCCGGTGGTAGTAATAGATATTGCTTTCGTTGGCGCCAAAGAGCACGTGGGTGCTGTTGTCCGGGCCGGTAGCGATGGCGACGTTCTTGCGGTTCGCGCCCCTGGTGCCGGGCACCTCTTCACGCGGGGAGGCGTTACCGTTAGCGTCGATGATAGACACGTATCCGACGACCTGCCCGCCTTCCGTCGCCCACCAGGCCATGTGCCGCCTGCCCGCGCTATCGGAAGCCAGCTTGACGTTGCCCATCTGCTGGTCGGTGCCGGTCTGCAAGTTCGCGCGGCGGAAGGCACCTCCCAGGGTGTCATTGCTAGCCTGCGTAATGTAGGCCTCCGTGGAGCTTTTGCGGGTGCGGGTCCAGCCGATGGATACCGTGCCGTCCGTCCGGTCCGCCGCGATGGACGGAGAGTTGTCGTAAAAATCGCTTCCTTGCGTGAAGTTGATAGGGTTGTTCCAGGAATAGGCCAGAGGGGCGGCCGGTCCGGACGAGGGAGCATACGCACGTACACCTCCGGCCTGTAGGCTTAGCAGCACGAGCAGGATGGCCCCCGCAACCAGTCCGCCCGAGGAGAACAGGAAAGCAACCGTATTCTTCGAGCCGTTCTTAGTCCTCATGTTATGTCTCCCCTCGCTTCGTTAGCGGGTTGCTTATGCGTTCTGGTGCCAGGCCGCCGGACCGGACGGAGCCGATGGAGCACAGGCGGGGTGCTGCTATACAATCATAACAGAAAGCGGCTTCATCGTGAGTTAGCCTTCTTCAGTTCCAGCTCCAGTTCGTTCAGGTTCGCCCGCATCTCCTCGATGCGCTTGAGTAGCTGCTCGTTGGGGTCGCCCACGTTCTCGGCGGCGCGGGTCTCCGCCTTCACCGTCTCAAGGTTGTTGATCACCACGGCGATAAAGAGATTCACCACTATGAAGACGGCCAGCATGACATAGCTCGCATAGAAGAGCCACACCCAGGAGCTTTCCTCCATGCCGATGTTTTGTAGCTCTACCCAGCCCTCCAGGGTAAGTATCTCGAAGAGGGTAAGCAGCGAGAGACCCAGGTTGCCCCAGTTCTCCGGGTCCCGCCGGCTGAAGAGGTGGTAGCCCAGCACCCCGTAGACGTACATGACAAGCCCAAGTAGCAGTATCACGTTGCCCATCGAGCTTAGAGAGCGCAGCATCGTACCCACGATCAGGCGCAGCTCCGGGAATATGGAGACCAGCCGCACCACTCGCATCAGCCGGGCCAGGCGCGCTACGGTGGCGAATTGCCCCCCGGCGGGCAGCAGGGCAAAGACTACGATTGCGAAATCAAAGATGTTCCAGGGGTCGCGGAAGAACCTGAGCAAGTTAGGCGCGTAAGACAACATGCGCACGACTATCTCAAAGACAAAGATGACCTGTATCGCGAGGTTCATCAGGTCAAACAGGACCCCATAGTCCCTGAGCAGGTCCTCGCTGGTCTCCAGGCCAACCAGGATAGCGTTGACCAGGATGACCGCAAGCACGAAGTTCTGAAAGGCGGTATTGTTGGCGACTCTGCGACTCCAGGTAATCATGGGCCTTCCTTTTTAGACACATCCAACACGAGCGGTACCTACGTTACAGGTAACAAGCGGGGTAGAGCCTCTTCACGAATATGCAGATTCCCCGCGAAGGTAAGCGTCTACAAAATACCACCAACATTTCCTCGCGTCAACGCCTCAGTGTCGAGCGGCAGGGCGGTGTCAAAGTAGGAGAGCAGCACACGGGTGGACCTTGTCATTCTGAACCCTTCGACTACGCTCAGGGTAAACTCCGTGAAGAATCTCGTCCTTTACCTGGATGTTTCACCTTTCATGTGGGGATAGTGGTAGGAAGAAAGGGGTTATCCAGGTGCTGAGGGACGAGATTCTTCACGGAGTTTACCCTGAGCGTAGTCGAAGGGTTCAGAATGACAAGGTCCACCTTTATCCACGCCATCCAACTTTGACACAGCCCCGGTCGCGCGGTACGGACTTGTCGTTCCGTGTAGAACCAGAGGGACAGAGTAGTCACCGAGTACAATAACGCGGGTAACCAGAAACGTCCTCCTGGCTGGCAATAAGCTCTGTGCTCAGCCAGTCGGGGGCAGCCGCTTTGAGTATCCAATGATACGAGGTGTTTGTGAATGGAGCAGGCAGCGCACAGCGGCATGCACATAGTCCTGTGCGGCCTTGAAGGGCTGGGTCTGCGCACGCTGGAGGAATTGCACCGCCTGGGTGAGCGGGTCGTGGTGATCGCGGCCTCCCCTAGCGAACAATTCGCCGCCCGCGCGCATGAGCTGGGTGCCACTCTCGTGCAGGGCGACTACACGCAGGAGTCGGTATTGAAGCAGGCGGGCGTAGAGAGGGCCAGCGCTATAGTGCTCACCCATGCCAACGACCTGGGCAATTTGCACGCGGCCCTGACGGCCCAGGAACTCAACCCCAAGATTCGCGTAGTATTGCGGATGTTCAACGACGAGCTCGGCAAGCGTTTGCAGGCGCTCTTCTACGACTGCCACGCTTACAGTTCCTCGGCCATTGCCGCGCCGTCGTTCGTCTCGGCGGCCCTCTTCCACGACTGGGAGCAGAGGATATACCTGTCGGGGCGGATGCTTGTGGTACACGAGACGCCTACATCGGCGGCCAACGTGGTGCTGCCCCTGGCCTGCGTCGAGGGTGACGGCACAACAACGCTCTTCCCCGACGGCTCCCCGGACGCGATTTGCCTTGTTGACGGCGGCCCCAGGCCCGCTCATATGGAGGACTCGGCGCAGGTGGAAATGCAGCCCGCACGCGGGAGGCTGCTTGGGCGCGTGCGCAGGGCCGGGACCGCTTTCGGCGCGCTGAGCGGTATATTGGACCGCAAGCTCGCGTACTTGCTGCTGGCCCTGGTGGCGCTGGCGGTGCTGGGCACGGTCATTTTCTACCTGTTCGCCTCGCTTGACCTCGTACAGGCATTCTATTTCACCGTGACGATCCTCACAGGGACGGGCTTCGACCAGATCACGATCCCCGATGCGCCGTTAGCCCTCAAGTTCTTTGGCGTGCTCGTGGTGCTGCTTGGAGCCGTGGCCCTCACGCTTTTCTACACTTTTATCACCGATGCGATTGTGAGCGCCCGGCTTGCGCGCCTGCTTGGAGCGGCTCATGGACGTATGAAGGACCACGTGGTCGTGTGCGGAGTGGGAAGCATCGGCTACAGGGTGGTGGAGCAAATCGCCAGGCAGGGAATACCTGTAGTGGCGGCCGAATTGCGCGAGAACGACTTTATTCACACGGTAAGGCACCTTGGAGTGCCCGTGTTGATAGCCGACGTGCGGCTCAGGGAGACGCTGGAGGAACTGGACGTGGCCGAGGCACGCTGCCTGGTTGCCGCCACCGACGATGACCTTGCCAACCTGCAAGCCGCCCTCAACGCGCGCGCCATCAACCCCAGGCTGCGCGTGGTGCTGAGGGTATTCGACCCCGACCTGGCCGCGCGGGTGGAGCGCGCTTTCGACATCCACATCTCCAGGAGTGTCTCTTCGCTGGCAGCCCCCACCTTTGCGGCGGCGGCCGTGGGAGGACAGGTGATAGCAACCGCCGCGGTGGGCAAGCGAGTGCTGATCGTGGGGCGGGGTACGGTCAAGAGTGGGTCGTGGGCGGAGGGGAAGAGTATAGACGCGTTGCAACAGAGCATCGAGGGCCGGGCGATACTCTTGTCCGAGGATGGGCGGGACACCTGGCGGCCCGACCGGCTGCATATGCTGGCGGCGGGACAGGAAGTGGTGGTGGCGACCACCCGCGCGGGCTTTGCGAGCTTCGTGGACAGCATTGAAGGCTAGCGGGGCTTGAATACCACTTCAGTGCTCTACAGACCTGAGTAATTGCCATTAGGCATGACAAGAGCGCAGAAGCCCATATGAGGGACCTTGTCATTCTGAGTACCGTGCTAAGGAAGGAAAGTCAGCCAATAGGGCTACATGCGTGTGAGAAGCCACACATGGTATCAGGCGACGCCCCGCGATTGAAATCGGGGGCTACACTCTACCAAGTCCCACAAGG
>DASVRN010000155.1:0-9038 GCA_036388595.1 Chloroflexia bacterium | reverse complement strand
AGCATAGTTCGCCCTATCAACAGAGTCCCTACTCACCTTCTTGAGATCCTTCGCTGCGCTCAGGATGACAGGGGGAATATGGTTCATATACGACCCGCCAGTGGGCATCCACGTACCCTGTTTAGCAAACCGCATCACGTTTCACGTTTCACGTTTCAGCAACGACCGGCGCGAATTCCGGCAGCACGTCTAACACGCTGGCGCATAGCTCGTAGCGACCGAAGGAGGGCATCAAGTAGGCCCCGGCGTAGCGTCTGTAGGCGTACTGGAGGATCTCTTGCGCCATTTCTACGCCTGCTTGCCTACCGTTGGCACCCGCTTCTTCCATGCGCTTGAGGACGAAGTCGGGGATGATGATGCCGGGCACTTCGTTGTGGAGGAACTCGGCGTGGCGGAAGCTTTGGAGGGGTAAGATGCCCAGGAGCACCTTCGCGTCGAAGGCCTTGACGCTGTCGAGGGTGCGCTCCACAAGCTCCAGGTCGTACACAGGCTGGGTCATCACGAAGTGCGCGCCCGCTTCAAGCTTTTGACCCAGGCGGTCGATTTCGAGGGGCAGGTCGCGGGCGGTGGGATTGAAGGCGCAGCCGATAAGGAAGTCGGTGGTGCCGCCGATGCTGTTGTCGGCCAGGTCAACGCCGTTATTGAGGCGGGTCAGCAGCTTGATGAGACCTATCGCGTCAATGTCGAACACGGCGGACGAGCCGAGGCGGTCCACCGGGTTGGGAGCGTCCCCGGTGAGGGCCAGGATGTGGCGCAGGCCCATCGCGTGGGCGCCCAGTAGCTCGGCCTGTATGCCCATGAGGGTGCGGTCGCGGGTGGTGAAATGTACGATCACGCCCATGTGGGCCTGTTGCTGCACCAGGTAGCTGACCGCGAGGGCGCTCATCGAGGCGCGGCCCAGGGCCGAGTCGGTGACATTTACCGCGTCTACGCCCTTCTCCTTCAGCATCTGAGCGCCCGCCAGCAGCTTGGAGGGGTTTACGCCACGCGGCGGGGCTAGCTCGATGCTGACCACGAACTCGTTGCCCAGCTTCCAACCGAACGAACCGACCTCGGAGTGCACCGACGCCTTTTCGTCGCTGAGTTCGAGGGGCGCGGCTTCGCGGAGCATCGGGGGTTCAGGCTCAGATACACGGACCTGCGCGACGTCTGGCTGCGCGGTGACTTGGTTCGCTTGCCGGGCGGCCTCAAGCTCCTGTACCGAAGCGGCGATTGCCTGGATGTGGGCGGGGGTGGTGCCGCAACAGCCGCCCAGGATGCGCGCCCCTGCCGCCATCATGCGGGAGGCGAAGCTCGCCACGTAGTCGGGGGTGGAGACGTAGACGATGCGGTCACCAACCATTTCCGGCCAGCCCGCGTTGGGTTGCGCCGACAGGGGGGTGCTGACAACGGCGGACATCTCGGAGATGACCCGCGCCATGCGCTGGGGGCCGGTGGAGCAGTTCGCGCCTATCACGTCGGCACCTAGCTCCGCGAGCGCCCTGGCTACTTCGTCGGGGGTGTTGCCCATCTGCGTGCGGCCGTCGCCATCGAAGGTCATCTGGGCCACTACGGGCAGGTCGCAGGCTTCGTGGGCGGCGATGAGGGCCTGGCGCATCTCTTCGAGGTCGGGTATCGTCTCCAGGATAATGAGGTCTACCCCGCCCTCTAATAGTGCCTCTATCTGCTCGCGGAAGACGGCGCGGGCCTCAAGCGCGGGTATGAGGCCGACGGGCTTGAGGGGCTTACCCAGCGGCCCCACGGCCCCGGCCACCATGACGGGCCGCCCGCTGACCTCGCGCACCTCACGGGCCAGGCGCGCGCCCCGCTTGTTGATCTGCCCCACCTCGTCGGCCAGGTCGTAGCCGGCCAGCTTGAGCCGGTTGGCCCCGTAGGTGTTGGTCTCTACAATCTCCGCGCCTGCCTTGATATAAGCCTCGTGCACCTTGCGCACCAGGTCCGGCTGCGTCAGGTTGCTCTCGTCGAAGCAGCTATTGGCGGGCACACCCATAGAGTACAGCATGGTGCCCATAGCCCCATCGCAGACGATGGGCCGCGCCTCACTCAATCGCGCCAGGAATGGGTGATTGCTCTTCGCCGCCGTGGTTCCGTTGCCTGACATGTCGCTCTCCCAGTGCCGAGTACCGAGTACCGAGTACCGAGTGCCGAGTGGGCACAGGCGGTACTCGGTACTCGGCACTCGGTACTCGGCACTCAGAACTCGGCACTTAAACAAAAACGCCTCTGCATGGAGAGGCTTGTATCTTGCCAACCTGGCCGAATCCTTCCCCTTGGGGCTGGGTGGGGCACCGCGCTGTTGCCGGTTGCCGGGTAGGTCTACGAGCCAGTTCTCTCGCTACCACTCTCGATTTCTATTCGGTTGGTTTGAGTGTACACGAGGTGGGGTGGAGTGTCAAGAGTGGGAGTGTAGCGGACGGCGGCGGTAAGTTAGATGCTGCATTTTCCGGTGACCCTATTCCCCTTGTCATCCTGAGCGTAGCGAAGGATCTCAGATGCTGCCTATGCCCTTATGTTGAACGATACCACCATTGGTTGTGCTGTTCAACTGGCTCCCTCCCCAACTTCTTGAGATCCTTCGCTGCGCTCAGGATGACAGGGGGGAGTTTAGTCGCCGCGAAGGGGGTGTGTGCCTTAATGTGGGAAACGCAGGAGAATCACTTGCCCAGCGGCTTGGTCTTGGCTAGACCCACTCTGCGAGGGTAGCCTGGGGGTGTGGGGGCGGTCTTGCGGACGGAGATGACGGCGCGGGGTTCTTCATCGCCTGGGAGGGTAAAGGGATAGGTCTTTGCGAGTTGGCCGCCTAGCAGCCTGGCTGCTCGCCTGCCCTCCGATAGCTCCTGGGATATGTCTCCTTTCTTGGGGGCTAGCAGGCGGCCTCCTACCTTGGCGAGCGGGAGGCAGTATTCGCACAGCACGGGCAGAGCCGACACTGCGCGGGCGGTGACGAGGTCGTAACGCTGCCGATGGGCTTTGTCCTGGCCTAGCTCCTCCGCCCTGGCGGTCACCACCTCTACCTTGCCGAGGTCAAGCACGTTGGCAAGCTCCTGTAGGAAGGTGGTCTTCTTGCCTATGGAGTCGTTGAGGGTGAGGCTGACTTGGGGCCACAGGATTTTGAGGGGCACGCCTGGGAAGCCCGCGCCCGTTCCGATGTCGATTACGCGGAAGTCAGGAGGCGGCGCTTCTATGGGTGACTTGCCTTCTCGCAGGTCGGAGAGTAAGGCCGCCGCTACCGTGAGGCTGTCGAGAAAATGGCGCACCTGCACCAGCTCGTAGTCGGTGATGGCGGTGAGATTCATGCGGCTGTTCCAGTCTACCAGAGTGTCGTAGTAGAGTTGGAACTGGTCGAGCTGGCGCGGGCTGAGGGTGAAGCCGAGTTGCCGCGCGCCTTCTTCCAGTACAGCGAGCCGAGCTTCCAATGCTAGATGTAACCTCGCTCGCGGAAGGTGCGCTCGCACAGCAACAGAGCCAGGGCAGAGTTGCCATCTTTGATGCGGCCGTCGCGCGCCATCACCAGTGCCTCGGCGGCGGATACCGGCTTCACGTGTATCTCCTCGGTCTCTTCGGGGGACTGCTCGCGTGTGAGGGCTACGTCAAGGGCGAGATAGATGTGGTAGGCCTGGTCGCTCTGGCCCACGGTGGTGTAGTAGCAGCCGAGGTACTGCAATTCGCCGCAGGTCGCGCCTATCTCCTGCTCTATCTCCTTGCGCGCTACCTCCTCGTGCGTGGCACCGTCCGCGTCGTGCATACCCCCGGCGGGTACCTCCACGCTCCAGCCGTCAATCGCGTAACGGTACTGGCGAATGAGGATCACGTTGCCCTCTTTGGTTACCGGCACAATGCCCACCGCGCCTGGGTGCTCCAGGTAGCTGAAGTCGATAGGCTCGTCCTTGCCGTCCAACTCCACGCGGTCCAGGCGGAGCACGAACCAGGGGGAGATGAACGGGTAGGTGGTGCCGAGCAAGTGCCAGCCAAGCTGTTCGCCCAGGGGCTTGCCTTTCTTTTGCAGTATGTCGCCCTCAGAGGTGCCGCTCATAATCGCTCCATTAGCTCGATTCTGTTACCGAACGGGTCCGACACGTAGAAGCGCGAGACGCCGGGGATGGGTTCGGCTTGAGCAATTGTGAGGCCAGCCTGTTCGAGAGTGCGGCGCAAAGCGGGGAGGTCGCTCACCAGGAGGGCTGGGTGGGCCTTGAGCGCGGGGCTGAAAGCGTCCTCCAGGCCGACGTGTAGCTCACCACGCCCCAGGGAGAACCAGACACCACCCTTCGGCTTCAGGCTGTCGGGCTTCTCTAGCTCGCGGAGGCCCAGCAGACTACCGTAGAAGGCCCGCGCTTGCTCTTCAACACCTTCGGTCCGGGGAGCGGCTACCTGGACGTGGTCAAGACCAACGATGGGCATGGGTGCGGGTCACTCCTTCTCCACTAGATGCGGGGTAAAGCGCAGGGTCTCCAGGTCGGCGGCCCCGATGCCGAACATGGCAATGCGTAGCTGGTCGCGCAACACTCCCCCTAGCTCCACTGTGGCCTCGGCGGAGATGGCGGCGGCCTTGAGGAAAGGCCGGGCGATACCCACCAGGTCGGCACCGAGGGCGAGGGCTTTGGCGGCGTCGATGCCGTTGCGGATACCGCCGCTGGCGAAGACTTTGCCGCCCTCCGGCACGTTGGTGACGAGCATCTTGAGGCTGTCGGCGGTGGGGATGCCCCAGTCGGCAAACGCCTCGGCTACCAGGCGGTCGCGCTCGTTGGGGATGCGGTGGGCCTCAACCTGGCTCCAGGAGGTGCCGCCCGCGCCCGCTACGTCTATGGCCGCCACTCCGGCGTTCCACAGCAAGGTGGCGGCCTCCTTGGAGATGCCCCAGCCTACCTCTTTGGCAATCACGGGCACATCAAGTCCGCGGCAGATTTGCTCTATTTTGCTCGCCAGCCCTGCGAAGTTGGTGTCACCTTCGGGCTGGACGGCCTCTTGCATGGAGTTGAGGTGGAGGATGAGGGCGTCGGCCTCTATCATATCGACGGCCCGCTTGCACTCATCGAGGCCATAGGAGTAGTTGAGTTGCACGGCCCCCAGGTTGGCGAAGAGGGGCACGCCGGGGGCGTACCGACGTACCTGGTAGGTGGGTGCGAGAGAGGTGTCTTTCAGAGCGGCACGCTGCGAACCCACACCCATAGCCAGGCCAAGCTCCTGCGCCGCGAGTGCCAGGTTGCGGTTGATCTCTTCAGCCCTGGGCGCGCCGCCGGTCATGGAGGAAATTAGCAGGGGCAGCCGCAAGGTGTGGAGCCAGAGCTTGCGGGAGGTGTCCACCGACGCCAGGTCTAGTTCCGGCAGAGCCTGGTGCACGAACCTGTAGCGTTCGAGGCCGGTGGTGATGCCCCGCCCGCTGACATCCTCTTCCAGGCAGATGCGAATGTGGTCGGCTTTGCGGTTCTCAATCGACATGGCAGTTGCATTGTACAAGCAACCTGGTACTGCAACAAACGGGGAGGCGACGGAACCGCCAAGACACCAAGGACGCCAAGGACGCCAAGAATACCGCCAAGATTAGGATTGTTGTTGGCAAGAGTGCTAACCACTAGCCACTAACCACTACTCAGTCCTCATCACTCCCATCGTCTATCGCCCTAACAAGCCACTCGCCCAGGTCGTCCAGACTTTCCTCGCTGATGGAGTGGCCGATGGGGTATTCCTGGTAGGTTACCTCTGCCCCTATGCCGCTCAAGTATTCATTCGCGTGCCGCCCGAAGCGTACGGGGATGACCTCGTCGTACATGCCGTGGGCCACGAAGAACGGCTTGCCTTTAGCCTGCTCCACCTTGAAGTCCAGCCCTGAGTCCACGGGCACGTAGCCGCTGTGCATCACCACGCCCCTCACCCGCTCAGGCACCGTGAGGGCCACTGCCGCCGACATCACCGCCCCCTGGCTGAAGCCCATGACGAACAGCACCGCAGGATCGAGCTTGTACGCGGGTACCATACGTTCGATGAACTCCTGCAATTCTCGCAGGCTGGCGCGCAACGTCTCGTCCTCAGGGCTGCCGACCTGCGCCATACCGTACCATGCGAAACCATAGCCCAGCCTGAAGGGCGCGCGTGTGCTAATCACCGTCAGCCTCGGGTCGAGCGCCGCTTCCAGGCCCATCAGGTCCGCCTCGTCCGCACCACGGCCGTGCAACAGCAGCAACCCCGGACTGCCCCGCTCCCCGCTCTCCTCACGCGATACCCTCACAAGGTGCGTCAGGTTCAGACTTGTACCCTCTTCCATATCCACCTCTTACCTCACTAATGCGTCACTGAATTCTACCCGGCTCATTTTACCCTAACTGCTTCTACATTCATCCCGACCATTCTAACCTTGGCGCGTCCTTGGCGTCTCCGCGTCTTGGCGTTTTCGTATCTTAATTGCCCCGTGTTAGAATGGGGCAACACTAAGCCCACAGCAGGAGCTAGCCCCCATGAGCACCATCCGCCTCCCTGGCCTCATCGACCCCCACGTCCACCTGCGCGACCCCGGCGCGACCCACAAGGAAGACTTCACCACCGGCACCCAGGCCGCCCTGGCGGCGGGCTTCACGATGCTGCTCGATATGCCCAACAACTACGGCAACCCGGTAGTCTCCCCCGAAGCCCTCTCCGGCAAGATTGCTGCCACCCAGGACCGCCTCTTCTGTGACGTGGGTTTCTTCTACGGTGCAGGCCCCGCCAACACCGGCACCTACATCGAAGTCGCCCCCGACGTGGCTGGCCTCAAACTCTACCTCAACCACACCACCGGCGACCTCAAGATAGAGGGAGTCGATATCATACGCACAATCATGCTAGCCTGGCCCCGCCACAAGCCCCTGTGCGTGCACGCGGAGGGTAGCACCTTGGCAATGGTCCTGGACCTGCTGCCCACCGTGGGTCGGAGCGTGCACGTCTGCCACGTAAGTCTGGCCGAAGAAATCACCATGATCCGCGAGGCCAGGGAGCGGGGCTTGCCCGTCACCTGCGAAGTCGCCCCCCACCACCTCTACCTGACCGATGACGACGTGCCCCACCTCGGTGGTTTCGGCATCATGAAGCCCCCTCTAGGCACCGCCTCCGACGTAGACGCCCTCTGGCGCAATCTCGAAGTGGTGGATATGGTCGCTACCGATCACGCACCCCATACGTTAAAAGAGAAAGAGAGCGACGACCCTCCCTTCGGCGTGCCCGGCCTTGAGACCTCCCTCCCGCTGATGCTCACCGCCGTGCACGCGGGCCGCCTCACACTCGAACGGTTGGTGGAGATGATGCACCACGCACCCAAACGCCTATTCAACCTGCCGGACCAACCGGATACCTATATCGAGATTGATTCCGACCGTCAATGGCAGATCTCGTCCGAAAGCCTCTACACCAAATGCGGCTGGACTCCCTTCGATGGCATGTCCGTAGTTGGTGCTGTGGAGGGTGTGTGGCTGCGCGGGCGGCAAGTGGTGCGAGATGGCCGTGTCATTACTGCCGCTCCAATCGGTCAATTTACCCGCCCTGTGGCATAGACCTTGCACTCTATAACTGCTTGAAGAGCTTATACAAGAGCGTAAGAGGTTTTTACTAGAAGGAGCCTGAACATGCCCCGACGAGCCAAGAATAACGACGACGCCAGCGTGGACGAGACGCCGCAAAACGAGGCTGTGGGTGCCGGGAACGGCAGCCGTGGCAAGGGTAATCGCGCCACCAACAATGGGAAAGGCACGTCACAAAGGGCTAAGATCAACGAAGATGTAGCCGACGTGATGTTCGGCCCCGCCCCCGGCTACGAGCCGCCCGCGGAGCCTGCCGCCACCATGATAGCCATGCAGGAAAGCCCCGAAGGCGAGAAGCTGTACCGGGACCTCAAGCAAATGGAGATCGACTCGATAGAAAACCCCGACGCCGAAGACTCCCTGCTAGATGCGGCCATAGCCACGGATGCCATTGCCAACCTGCCGATAGAAGATGCTGAAATCGACTCCCCGCGTCCCATTCGCATGGAGCGCGAGGAATACGATGAAGGCGCCCCGCGTGTGAGGGTGCCCCTGCGCCCCGGACGGACCGCCCTTGATATCGATGAGGAAGACGAGGTGGATGCCTCCGGTGACGTGGAAACCGACCTGGACCACCTAGCCAAGGCAGACCCCACCTTCGTCACTGACCCCGTGCGCCTCTACCTGCGCGAAATCAGCCACGCTCCCCTCCTCAAGGGCGAGCAGGAGCTTGAGCTTGCCCAGCGCATCGCTGATGGGGACGTAGAGTCCACCCAGAAGTTCGTGCTCGCCAACCTGCGCCTGGTGGTGAGCGTCGCTAAGAAGTACGTAGGCCGCGGCCTCACCCTGTTGGACCTCATCCAGGAAGGCAACATGGGCCTGCTGCGTGCCGTGCACAAGTTCGACCCCTCGCGTGGCTACAAGTTCTCGACCTACGCGACGTGGTGGATACGCCAGGCCATCCTTCGCGCCATCTCCGAGCAGGCCCGCACGATCCGGCTCCCCGCCCACATCGGTGAGGCGATGGGCAAAATCTCGCAGGTGAGCCAGGAGCTATCGCAGAAGCTTGGCCGCCCCGCCCGCGCCGAGGAAATCGGCAAGGCGCTGGGCATGACGGGCGAGCGCATCCGCGAAATCCTGCGGGCCGCCGAGACCCCCGTTTCCCTCGAAGCCCCGGTGGGTGACGAGAGCGACGAGAACCAGCTACACAACTTCATCAGCGACTCCGAGTCGGCCACCCCCGAGGAGGAAGCCAGCCACGAGCTGCTCAAGGACCAGTTGGAGACCACCCTTGAAAAGGTGCTCACCCCCCGCGAGAAGATCGTGTTGCAAATGCGCTTCGGCCTAGGCGACGGCCACCAGTACCCCCTCGAAAAAGTGGGCGAGATGCTGGGCGTCACGCGCGAGCGCGTCCGCCAAATCGAGGCCGAGGCCCTGCGCAAGCTGCGCGAACCCGCCCTCACCGAGCGCTTCCGCGACTACCTGTAGTCGCTCTGCCGGGGGTTATAGACGGAACCGCCAAGACGCCAAGACGCCAAGGACGCGCCAAGGTTG
>DASVRN010000154.1:0-34289 GCA_036388595.1 Chloroflexia bacterium | reverse complement strand
GCGGGTGGTCTGCGTACATGGTCGGCGGATTCGTGCGCGATGCCTTGCTGGGTGTCCCACAGAAGGACCTCGACATGACGGTGGTGGGTGACGGCGTGGCGCTCGCTCAGTTAGTCGCCTCAGAACTTGGCACGCAGGCAGAGGTAGTGGATCGCTTCGGCACGGCCACGGTACCCCTCAGAGGCGGGCTGGACCTCGATTTTGTAACGGCCCGCAAAGAGAGCTACCCTTCGCCCGGCGCGCTGCCCCTAGTGGGACCCGGCACCCTGGAAGACGACCTCGCCCGCCGCGACTTCACCATCAACGCCCTGGCCGTGCCCCTGGCGGGGGAAGGTTTCGGCCAACTGATTGATATGCACGGGGGCGGTGCCGACCTTGCGGCCAAATTGGTCCGCGTGCTGCACCCCAGGTCGTTCGAGGACGATCCCACCCGCATCTTCCGAGCCGTGAGGTACGCCGAAAGACTCGACTTCAAGATCGAACGCGACACCCTGGAGCTAATGCTACGGGCGGTGCGGGATGGTGCCCTGGCTACTGTATCAACCGAGCGGGCGGTTAGGGAGTTGCTGCTAATCATGGAGGAACCACGTGCCGAGGCGATGCTGGCTTCGCTGGACAAGCTCGGCGTGCTTGCCTCGGTCCACCCCGGCCTCGCCTGGAGCTATCCACCAGGCCACGTTCGGCTGGCGAACGACAGCGAGTTGACGCCCGACCAGAGGAGAGACGCCTACCTGGCAACCTTCGCCGCTGAATACGCTAGCGCCCCCGAAGAAGCCGAGGCGTTGGCCCGCTGGCTGCGCCTGCCTCTGCCGCTCGTGCGCCTGATGAGAGACTCTGCCGTGCTGGCCGATCTGTGGCCCCGCCTCAGCAACGCGGATTTACGGCCCTCGGAAGTGTACGACCTGCTGAACGGGCTGGAAGATGCGGCACTGGAAGCATTCAGCCGGTTGGAGGCTCTACGGGCCAATACGGTAGGCTGGGGGCGGTTCCAAGAGTTCTTGTCACGCACGCGAAAGCTGAGGCCGCATTTGACCGGCGACTACCTGCGCGCTCTGGGCATCAAAGAGGGGCCTGTGTACAAGCAAGCGATTAAGGCGCTGCACGAGGCGGTGCTCGACGGGGAGGTAAACGGAAAGGAAGAGGAAGAACGGTTCTTGAGCGAGTGGTTGCGCGAACGGGGCTTGCTGGAGGAGAGCTAACAGGAGGGGCGACGCATCAGCGACGGGGAGCCGCACACGAGCCGCCCCTCATGAGACCTGAAGATTGGAACAAGTGCAAACTACTTCTTGGCGGTCTTCTCAGACTTGGAAGCGACTTGTTTCTTCTTCTTGTCATTGTTCTTGGGACTTTTGTCGCCCATGTGCCAATTCCCCCTTTCAGTAGAGTCGGGAGGGAACCCCGTGCAGAACTTATATCATGCACGGCGTTGGCTGTCAATGGTCCACAGATGTACGTTCAGGTCTGAATGCACGCAGAAAAGCAGCACCAAAGCCTCTACTGTCATCCTGAGCGTAGCGAAGGATCTCAAGAAGGTGAGTATGGATGATGCTGGATACTAGGAACTAAGTTGCCGAAGGTTCAGCCGAGGGGTAAGAGTAACATCTGAGATCCTTCACTGCGTTCAGGATGACAGGGGGAATATGGTTGCTGTAATGGGCACTGTGACTATTTTGCGCGTGTTTGACTGCCTCCACCTCGCTTCCTTATAATTGCCGTAAATTGTCTCTCCCCACTTACCCTCCAGGACTGAGTCCCGCTTGAGCAAACTTCGCTTCATTTCACGCGTCCGCCTTGTCATTTCACTGGCAATCTTCTTCTCCCTGTTGCCCCAGGGCGGCATTTCCCCTGCCGCGGATGTGGCAGCCACTCCCTTGCCCAACCGCTCCTTCTTCGGCATGAACCTCTACGTCACCGGGCTAGAGCGCAGCAAGGAAGAGAGGTTCGCCCTCCTCAACTCCGCTACCGACCTGGGTGTCAAGTGGAGCCGCGAAGAGATGTCCTGGGCCAACCTGGAGCCTTACGAGAAGGGCGAGTACAACTGGAAGGCTTACGACCCCTGGATTGACGAACTGGTCAAGCGCGACATTGACGTAATCGGCGCTATCCAGACCTCACCCGCCTGGGCTTCCGGCGTGCCGCAAGACTCGGTGCCTGATTGGTACTGGTACACCCCCCAGAACCCCCAGGACTTCGTTGACTTCGCACGTGTAGCGGCCGAGCACTACAAGGGCAAGATAGACGTCTGGGAGATCTGGAACGAGCAGGACGTGGAGATGACCTTCAAGTGCCACGCCTGCGACCGGGTGAAGGTCTACGCAGAGATGCTGGCGGGTAGCTACGCCGCTATCAAGCAGGTCAACCCCCAGGCGACGGTGCTGGTGGGGGGCCTCTCCATCCACGACCGCACCAACGCCGGTATGGCCT
The DNA here is from genome assembly GCA_036388595.1 of Chloroflexia bacterium. Taxonomy (GTDB): domain Bacteria; phylum Chloroflexota; class Chloroflexia; order QHBQ01; family JADMIH01; genus JADMIH01. Next base: position 31,865 of record DASVRN010000154.1, on the reverse strand, counting down.
TCCTGGAGCAGGTGGTTGCGGCCTCCGGCGGCAAGCTCAACTTCGACGTGCTGTCCATCCACCCCTACATGCCCGACCGCCACCCCGAGAGCACCGACCCCAGGACGGTGGTCCAGAACTTCCCCTACCGGCTGGAGATGAGCCGCAAATGGCTGCAAGACCACGGCGCGCCCAACAAGGAAATCTGGGTCACCGAGACCGGTTATTCGACCTGCAACCCCTGCGGCAACCTCGGCGTGAGCGAGGAGGAGCAGGCGAGGCGGCTGGTGAGACTCTACGCCCTTGCCATGGCTGCTCCAAACGTGACCCACTTCACCTACTTCCAGATAAAGGACAAGTTCAACCACCCACCGGGTGATATGTTCGGTAACATGGCGATCATGCGCAACGACATGAGCCAGAAGCCCGCCTACGTCGCCTACAAGGTCATGGCGCACACGCTTGAGGGTGCCACCTTCACGGGCCAGGGGCCGCTCATGCGGGCGGTGCAGAACCGCTGGCAGCCCCAGTTCGACCGTTACCACTACAGGTTCACCAGGGCGGGCAAGAACATCAGCGTCATATGGAAGCTGGGTGAGCCGGAGACCGTCACCATGCCCCTCACGCAACGGAGCGCCGAGGTAGTGTCCTCGCGGGGTGAAAAGCTCGATGTGCAGGTCCACAACAACGCTATCACCCTGCGCATAAGCGAAGACCCTATCTACGTTATCGAATCGAACCCTGCAACAAGCACTGCCCTGGACCCGGCGGTAGACACGGCTTCGCCCACCGGCTTCAGGGCCTCGCTGCGTTTCCAACCCTATTGGCAGAACAATGGGGCGCTTCCACTCTTCGGCCACCCCATCAGCGGCGAGCGCCACGAGACGAACCCCATAGACGGCAAGCAGTACATAGTGCAGTGGTTCGAGCGCGCCCGCTTCGAGTTCCACCCGGAGCACGCGGGCACCCCACACGAGGTGCAGCTTGGCCTGTTGGGCGTCGAGCTTCTGAAGGGGCGTACCTTCCCGCCGATAGCACCTCCACGCGGGGTCGAGGCGCAGTGCTTCAAGGAAACGGGACACTGCATCTGGGGCAAGTTCCTGGAGCGATGGCGCAAGCTCGGCCTGGCGGTGGTGGGCCTACCCCTCTCCGACCAATTCGAGGAACGCAGCACCGACGGCAAGACCTACATCGTCCAGTACTTCGAGCGGGAACGCTTCGAGTACCACCCCGAGAACCAACCGCCATATGACGTCCTGTTGGGCTTGCTCGGCAGGCAATTGTACAAGCCGTGATTCTGAAACGTGAAACGTGAAACGTGATATGCTGATAGGTGTGCTGTCTGATACACATGGGACACTTCACGCCCGTTTGCTGGATGTATTTCGGGAGGCGGGGGTGGAGCGCATTTTGCACGCAGGCGATGTGGGCAACGCGCGCGTGCTTGGCGAGTTAGAAGGACTGGCCCCTACCCTCGCGGTGAGGGGGAACATAGACACAAAGGGCGATATGGCGAAATTGCCGGAAGAGGTGCGCTTCACCGCTGAAGGGGTTGAGATTTACATGACGCACATCGGAGGCAAACCGGCTCAGTGGCTGCCGCGCGTGCCTCTGCCCAGACCCCGAATCGCAATCTGCGGGCATAGCCACATTCCGTTGCTGCAAGAGTTGGGCGGAGTGCTGTTCTTGAATCCGGGCGCGGCGGGTACGCGACCCCGCTTTGGCCGAGAGCTTACGGCTGCCCTGCTGCACCTGGACGCGGGGAGCGTAAAAGCCGAGATACTAACATTATGACAAGCAGTGGGGACATGAAGGAAGCGGCAAGGGCCGTCGTCTGGGACCTGGATGGGGTGCTGGTGGATAGTGCGGAAGCGCACAATCGCTCGTGGCAGGCGCTCTCACAGAGGTACGGCGTGCCTTACGATCCTGACGGCGACTTTCGCAAGATCTTCGGCAAGCACAACACCGACATTATGAGCATGCTGTGGCAGATAACCGACCCCGCGCGTGTGGCCGAGATGGCCGACGCCAAAGAGACTGACTTCAGACGCGAGGCCACCCGCTTAGAACCGCTCCCAGGCGTGGTGGAGTTGGTGCGGGAGCTTGCCCGTCGAGGGTGGAAGCAGGCAATCGGCTCGTCGGCTCCGATGGAGAACATTCGCGTGCTGCTTGAAGCCACGGGCGTCGGCCCCTATATGCAGGCCATAGCCTCCGGCGACGACGTGACGGCAGGCAAGCCCGACCCGCAGGTCTTCTTGATAGCCTTCGAGCGGCTGGGTGTATCGCCCCGCAACGGGGTGGTAATAGAGGACGCCCCGGCAGGCATCCAGGCCGGTGTGAGCGCGGGTGCCGCCACACTGGGTGTGACCACGACGCAGAGCGTAGAAGCTTTGCAGTCGGCGGGCGCGGACCGCGTAGTCAACAGCCTGGCGGACGTCTCTGTGGACGACCTGGAAGCGTTAGTGGGGCTACTCCATGACCGGAGAACACTCTCCAGCCAGTAGGCGAGTTGCTTCCATTCTGAAAGCCAGCACCAAAGCCTTCGTGTGCCTCGGAATGAGTAGAACATGACGCCGCCCGCGCTACTTACTTATAATGTCCCCATGCTGAATGACATAGACAGCGCACAACTAGAAGCCGCTGCCCTGGACCCACAATCATCACCAGCCGAGCGCGAGGACATCCAGGAGATGGCTGCCGCCCTGGAGGCCCTGCTCTTCATCGCGCCCGAACCCGTGCCCATGTCCGACCTGCGTAGAGCCTTGCAGGTGCGGCAGCCGACGTTGGAGCGCGTTATAGAGTTCCTTGGGAAAAGCCTCTCAGAAGGTAAGCGAGGGTTGAGGTTACAGCGGCACAACGACATGCTCCGCCTTGTCACGGCCCCGGAGACCGCGCTTTACATCGAGAAGCTGAAGGGCGCGCAAGCTACCCAGAGGCTGTCAGACGCCGCCCTGGAGACGCTGGCGCTCATCGCATACACGCAGCCCACAACCCGGCCCCAGATAGAGGCCATACGAGGCGTGGACTGTAGTGGTGTGGTAAACACGCTCATGCAACGCGGGTTGGTGGTAGAAGTGGGCAGGCTGGATACAGTGGGACACCCGATCCTCTATGGCACGACGCTGGCCTTCCTCCAACATTTCGGCCTGGAGCGGCCCGATCAGCTACCTTCGGTGGTGGGCCTACCGTTCCGCAACGGAGCAAGCGTAGAGGCAGGAACTGAGGCAGAAACGCGAGACGGGGCCGCTACGCCTGATCGTAGCTCTGAGCCATCTGGTCCATCATCACCGCGTCCGTCTGAGGGAGAGGTCCTACCGTCTTGAGGGCTTGCTCCACCGTCCAATCGGACACCGAGCGGCGGCGCTCCTCCCACTTGATTAGCTCGTCCTGAAGCCCCCGCCCTATCACCGAGTCGTCCTTCACCTCGTCCACTTCCATTTCGACAATAGCCATCGATAGCGGGATGCCATCCAGGCTCTCGGACAGCACGCGCGCCCGGCCCCTGATGCCCATCGTCATCGCACCGCCCACGAGGGAGATCATCACGTGCTCGTTGTTGAGGATGTTGCGATAAGTGTTCACCTCGCGCGAGATGGCGAAGCGTATCACGGAGGGGTTGAGCGCCACCACCCACGACACCGGACAAGTATCGGGACGGTCCCGCTCGTCAACCGTAGCCAGCACCACCAGCCTGCCCACCTGTAGGTACTTCATCGCCCGGTCAGGTAAACGGTTGCCAAGTATCAGGCTCATAGGGGCCTCCTTTGTTTGGATTTGGGAATTGGGATTTCGGAATTCGGATTTGTTGGATACCTACTAAATCCGAATTCCGAAATCCCAATTCCCAAATCCCGTCATCACGTCCCAACCATCGTCCTGTTGCCGCTTCTAAGCTCTGCTACGCAGGCTGCCAGTACGTCGAGGGCGTACTCTATATCCTGGGGTGAGTTGTCGATGCCCGGCGTTAGTCGCAGGCTGCCCTGCGCCAATTCCCTTGGTATGCCGAGGGCGCGGAGCACGTGGCTCGGCTCGGTGGAACCGGAGGCGCAGGCCGCCCCACTCGAGGCCCCTATGCCGCGCATGTCCAACTTCAGCAGCATTGTCTCGCCCTCGACACCCTCTATGCAGAAGTTGGCGTTGTTCGGCAGGCGCTCGGTGGGGTGCCCCATCTGGTGCACGTCCGGCACGTTCTGCAATATTCCTGCCACTAACCTATCTCGCAGGCCCTTGACGTACGCAGCCTCGCTCGAAAGGTTCTGGTGCGTCCTCGTGAGCGCCGCCGCAAAGCCCACGATGCCGGGCACGTTCTCGGTGGAGGCGCGCCGCCTGGCCTCCTGCGAGCCGCCGTGCTGTATCGACAGGATGGGAGTGTTCGCCTTGATGTAGAGCACGCCCACGCCCTTCGGTCCGTAGAACTTGTGGGCCGACAGCGACAGCAGGTCCGCACCCAGCTTGCTCACATCCACGTCAAGATAAGCCCCGGCCTGCACCGCGTCGGTGTGGAACAGGGCGCCGCGCTCGTGGGCGATGCTGGATATCTGGGCAATGGGCTGTATCGTGCCAATCTCGTTGTTGGCGTACATGACGCTCACCAGCACCGTATCGGGTCGCATGGCCTGGCGTACCGCGTCCGGCGACACCCGCCCGAACTGGTCCACCGGCAGCACCGTCACCTCGAACCCGTGCTTCTCCAGGTCTTCGGCTGAGTGCAGGATGGCGTGGTGCTCGATAGCCGAGGTGATGATGTGCCCCGGCCCCTCCGAGGGCTGCTTGTTGGGGAAGAGACCGCGCCTGTAAGCCCAGGCCACACCCTTCATAGCGAAGTTGTCCGACTCGGTGCCGCCCGAAGTAAAGACCACCTCCCGCGGCCGGCAGCCCAGCACCGAAGCCACCTGCCTGCGCGCGCCTTCCAGCCCCTGGTGCGCCCCCCTACCCCAGGCGTGTACGCTCGAAGGGTTGCCGTACCGCTCCGTGAAGTACGGAAGCATCGCGTCCAGCACGTCAGGGTGGACGCTTGTGGTGGCCGCGTGGTCCAGGTAGACGGACCGCTGCGGTAGCCCGTTGCTCGATGTGGTGCCGTTAGTATGTATGCTCATGTTATCTTCGCTGCTCCTGTATGTTTACCGCCCGGTGATCTCTATTCACGATATATCAATGCCGAAAATCCGCACTGTAGATAATTATACCACCCACTCTCCCGCATAAGAACCCCACCTTTGGGCAGGTGACACTTCGCAATACCGCACAATACATCGTGGGACCTACTTCGCCGGGGCTTCCGGCCCCTTGACTGCTTTTCAAGAACGCTGCTATAATGAGGCACAATCTACATTCCAAAGGCTTCGACCAGGACGAGTAGCTGCAACGCCGAGCAGCCAGAGAGCGGGGACCACCGGCTGAAAGCCCCCGTAGCCAGGCACAGCGAAAACCACCTGCGAGCCGCCCCGCCCAACGCGCAAGCAAGTATGCGAGGCCGTTTTGCCCCGTTACAGGCAGCATAAGGACGCGAGACTACACAGAGTCACGCGTCGAATGCGGGTGGAACCACGTGAGATTGAACCTCTCGTCCCGGTGGGGCGAGGGGATTTTTGTTTTAAGTTCTGAGTGTTGAGTTGTGAGTTAGTGTCTGCGGTGCGGACGAAGGAGAAGGATGATGGTAGGCCAGGTGGTAAGTGGCCCTGCGCCGGGGGTGGTCAGCCCTGACGGTGACGAGGCCAAGAAGGAACAACTATATAAGCTGAGGCATAGCGCGGCCCACATTATGGCGCAGGCGGTGCTGGAGCTTTACCCGGAGGCCAAGATAGCGATTGGACCGCCGATTGAGAACGGCTTCTACTACGACTTCGACCTGGGCAGGGACGAAAGCGGCAAGCCCCGCACGTTCGAGCCTGACGACCTGGAGAAGATCGAGAAACGCATGCGGCAAATTGTCGCGGGCAAGCACCCGTTCAACTATCGTGAGGTGAGCTCGGACGAGGCCAGGCAGCTTTTCAACGAGCAGCCTTACAAGCTGGAGCTAATCGAGGGCCTTGCGAAGGGCGAGGTGGACGAGTACGGTAACGAGGTCAAAGAGGCCCCGGTTATCAGCACGTACAAGCATGACACGTTCGAGGACCTGTGTCGCGGGCCGCACGTGGAGCACACGGGTAAGGTGCCCTCGGATGCCTTCAAGCTGATGAGCGTGGCGGGTGCCTACTGGCGTGGCGACGAGCACAACCCCATGCTCCAGCGCATCTACGGCACGGCCTGGAGCAACCGCAAGGAGCTTGAGGCTCACCTGCAAATGCTGGAGGAGGCCAAGAAGCGCGACCACCGCAAGCTCGGCAAAGACCTCGACATCTTCTTCTTCGATGACGAGATAGGGCCCGGCCTCGCCCTGTGGACGCCCCGTGGCGGCATAGTCATCGAAGAGCTTGAGCGGCTTGCCAAAGAGGTGGAGCGACAAGCCGGTTACGAGCGCGTCCGCACGCCACACATCACGAAGGAGTCGCTATTCCTTCGCAGTGGGCATTTGCCTTACTACGCCGAGAGCATGTACCCGCCGATGGAACTGGAAGGGGTGCGCTACTACATCAAGCCGATGAACTGCCCCTTCCATCACAAGATATTCGCCAACAGGCCCCGCAGCTACCGAGACCTGCCCCTGAGGCTGGCCGAGTACGGCACGTGCTACCGCTACGAGAAGAGCGGCGAGCTTTTCGGCCTGATGCGCGTACGCTCGATGCAGATGAACGACGCTCACATATACTGTTCGGAGGAGCAGTTCGAGCAGGAGTTCATGGGAGTAATCGGGCTGTACTTGAAGTACTTCGAACTGTTCAGCATCGACCGCTACGTCATGCGCTTCAGCACGCACCACGCGAAGGGCCTCGGCAAGAAGTACGTCGATAACCCGCGCCTGTGGCAGAAGACGGAGGACATGGTGCGCCGGGCGATGGACAAGGGCGGTGTGCCCTACGTCGAGGTGCCGGACGAGGCGGCCTTCTACGGCCCCAAGATCGACGTGCAAATCTGGAGCGCCATTGGCCGCGAGTTCACGCTGGCTACGAACCAGGTGGACTTCGCCCAGCCGTTGAACTTCGACTTGCAGTTCACGAACCACGAAGGACAGGACGAGATGCCGCTGGTAATCCACCGCGCCCCACTTAGCACGCACGAGCGCATGATCGGCTTCCTGCTGGAGCACTACGCGGGCAACTTCCCGGTGTGGCTCTCGCCCGACCAGGTGCGCGTTATCCCCGTGTCCGACGCTCACAACGAGTACGCCGACCGCATAGCCCGCGAGCTGAAGGACATGGAGGTACGGGCCGAGGCCGACCTAGGCAACGACCGCATGAACGCCAAGATCCGCCAGGCGCAGCTATACAAGGTGCCCTACATGCTCGTGGTGGGCGAGAAGGAGATGGCTGAAGGCACGGTCTCGCTGCGCAAGCGCAACGGCGAGCAGCAGAACAACATGCCGGTAGCCGAGTTCTACGCCCTGGTGCAGGACCGGGTGAAGAGCCGCTCCAAGGATGTGTAGTCGAGCGACCCGTATGCATATTGCAGATGGCGTAGTTCATGCTTATAATGGGCGGCAAAGCACAGAAGGCAGTTAATGTCTGAAACGTGAAACGTGAAACGTGATGGGGTTTGCTTAGCAGGGTACGTGCATGCGGCCTTGCGGGCGTGGCAGGACCAAGTCCCGCCCTGTCATCCTGAGCGCAGCGAAGGATCAGGTGGGTAAGCGAGAGTCCCCAACGTTGGGGATGATGGCGGTAAGGGTCACAATGGCCTCGGCGTTGGGATGGTCAAACACGGGTTGCTGATCCTTCGCTGCGCTCAGGATGACAAGGGGGAGTTTGGTCCCACATGACACCCAAGCTGGCACTCACGAACCAACTATAGCAAGCCGCATCACGTTTCACGTTTCACGTTTCAGACCCATGTTTCACACACAGGAGACAACCATGGGAGTAATAGGCAAGACATTCCGCTTCGTACTAGGTCTCGGAGTGGGCGCGGCGATTGGAGCGGCTGCGGCGTTGGTGGTGGCCCCGCAGTCGGGACGGGTGAGCCGCGAGGAGATACAGGGCCGCCTCAAGGACGCTATGGACGCGGGAAAGAAGGCCCAGCGGGACCGTGAGAAGGAGCTCCAGGAGTATTGGGAGCAAGAGGTAAACGTCAAATATTCAGACGACGACAAGAAGAAGGACGACGGGGAGAAGAAAGACGACAAGTAATCCGCGTCCTGTCTAAAAGGAAGGGGATGGGCAGCAAGTGCCCATCCCCTTCGTGTTGTCTTTGAAACTGACCGCGCGCCTAGTACTGCAATCAATAAGCGCTACGTGAATGCGTGGTTATGCGGTGACGACTTCGGTCGCTACGGTTTCGCGCCGTCGCTGGTAAGCACTCAACGCTTCGGCCAAGCGGGACACTTCGACCCGGCTGACCAGGTAGAACTTGCCGTCGTTCCTGGTGGGGACGGCCCCATCAGCGAGGGCTTCACAAAGATCACCGAGGGTAACAGGGCGAGGCTCATCGTATACTATCACGGGCTTCATAATGCCATTTCTCCTATGTTTCGGCCATCTGGCCGGGTCCTCTGGTCATCCCGCGCGGGATGCATCCTTAAAGCAGAACTCGTGCCAGATTCCTTCTTTAATGACTCCTGTACCTTTGTCAAGGTTCTATAAAGTGCGCGAAATAGCCGGTTTCAGATACGAATCCCAGAATCAAAATGCATCAAATGCGGAGCTATCTCAATGAAACTATTATATCGCGGTCTAGCGGCAATTACATCGGACTAAGGTCCCATCTTCCTTTCTACAATCGTCCCAAGCCGCTAATCTATACCGGAAGCGACGTGATAGGAACGGGTCGGGTATTGGCAACAGAGTCGAACTTTGTCATTTCGAACGGAGTGAGAAATCTCGTCCTTCAGCACCCAGAGTAACACGTTTCCTACAGCCACTCTGTACCGTAAGAAAGAGGAAACAAAATATCAAGGGACGAGATTTCTCACTGAGTTCGAAATGACAAAGTTCGACTCTGGTGCCCCTCTCCCACTTCCTAACTTGTGAGACAACCGTGGCTCTCTACTCTGTAGTGCAACGCATGTGGGCGAGAAGGGGGTATAATATAGTAACGGCCCGGAACACTATGCGCCCTCTACTGTGCTCTTCGTGAAGTAAGCGTACAGGCGTGCGCTGCATGCCCCATTTGGCGTTCCCCGGACAATCTGCATGATCATCTCCCTGCGCAAGGCCTTTCGCGATCTGACGAGACGCCGCCTGCGCTCCTTTCTCACAATCATAGGCATCATCATAGGCGTGGCCGGGTTGGTGGCTATTACCTCCACCTCCAAGAACATGGCCGCCGCGCAGGCCGCTGCCTACAACAACAACTCCCAGCAAGATATGCGCTGGTACGTCGGCAACGCCCCGCCCGGCCTGGAAAACGGCGTCAAACAGGTGCCCAACGTGGCCGAGGCGGAGCTGCGCGCCACCTACTTCACCAAGTGGTACGCGACCGGGGCCTGGCGCGACATCCAGTTCGTCGGCATCCGCGACTTCGACGGCATGCGCGTCAACAAGGTGGACCTGGTTGAGGGTCGCTGGCCGAGGCGTGGGGAGGTCGTGCTCGAGGCCTCGGTGCAGGACGTGGCCCCGGTCGGCATTGGCGACGAAGTGGTCTATCGGGCCGGGCCGGGCAACGCGCAACACGACCTGTTGGTGGTGGGCTTCGCAAGGTCGCCCTCCTTCCCCTCGGCCAACATCATCGGCACGTCCATCGGTTACACGCTGAACACCGAAGTGCAGAAGATGTACGGCGCGGAAGGCGACAACCAGCTACTCGTCCGCCTAGCCGACTTCTCGCCTGGCGTGCGTGCCAACACCAAAGACGACATACAGCGCGTATTTGACAAGCGCAACCTGGCCTATGGCTCCTACCTGGAGCGCAACCCCGAGGACTACACGGGCAAGCGGCAGCTAGACGCGCTGGTCATGCTCATGACCGTCTTCTCGATGGTGGGCCTGGTGATTTCATCTTTCCTGGTGGCGAACACCCTGGCAGCGGTGATATCGGAGCAAATGGCCGAGATAGGCGCGATGAAAGCCATTGGGGCCACGTCGGGCAAGGTGATAGGCATCTACGTGGTGGCCGGGGCGATGTACGGGGCGGTGGGTACCATCCTGGGGCTGCTCATCGGGGTGTTCGGCGGGCATGCGCTGCTGCTGTACCTGGGCAGCCAGTTCAACCTCACCATCAGCGGCATCAACGTGGACCCGGTGGACGTCGCGCAGGGCATCGTGGTGGGGGTGGGAGTCACTACATTGGCCGCCTTCCTCCCCGCGTGGCGCGGCACCTCCATCACCGTGCGCAAGGCGTTGGAGAGCTACGGCATCAGCGCCACCTACGGCCAGGGCTGGCTCGACAGGCTGTTGCAAAGCTTCAACCGGCTGCCACGAGTCCCCGCCATGTCGGTGCGCAACCTGGCCCGGCGCAAGGGCCGCAACCTGATCACGATAGGCGCTATCGGCCTCGCCACCGCCGCATTCCTGGGGGCGCAAAGCACCTCCGACTCCGTGGGCCGTTCGATAGAGAACGCCTACGACGTATACGGCTCCGACGCCTGGGTGTGGTTCCAGCAGCCGGTCGGGCAGACGTTCGCCGCCGACTTGCGCTCCATGCCCGAAGTACAGGTGGCCGAGGCGTGGGCTTCAACCTCCGCCTTTGCCGGGGATCTGCGCGTCAGCCTGTGGGGCATGCCCGCCTCAACTACCCTCTACCAGGCACCGTTCACGCAGGGTCGCTGGTTCACCGATGAAGAGCCGTTCGCGGTGGTGGTCTCGTCGCGCTTTGCCGAGCTGCGGGGCTACGAACCGGGCGACCGGGTGGAGGTGACGGTGGGCGGCAGGGACGTGTGGCTGACCATCGTAGGCATCGTGAACGATAACGCCCAGGGCCTTAGCTCGTCCTCAAGAGGCAAGATGTTCGCGCCATTGGAGACGGTATCGCGCCTGATGCACCGTAGCGGTGCCGCCGACTTCTTCGCCGTCCGCTTCGACCGCTCCGACGGCCCCTACGTCGAGGAAACCCTGGCACGATTGGAGCGCAGGTTCCACACCCTGCAACCGGGCATGCTCGCCGCCTACGCCGACAAGGCAAGCAGCCTCGAAGCCAGCAAGATACTCACCATCCTCCTCTACGCCATGACGATAATCGTGGGCACTATCGGTGGCATCGGCATCGCTAACACCCTGACTCTGAACGTGCTGGAACGCAGGCGGGAAATCGGCGTGATGCGCTCGCTAGGGGCGCGTGACGGCCATCTGATACAGGTGTTCCTCACCGAGGCCCTCATCATGGGTGGCGGGGGCTTCCTGCTGGGCCTGGCGCTGGGCTACCCCCTGGCATGGACGCTTGTGTGGCTTATGTCAACTGTGCTGTTCCCGCTCGATTTTCTCTTCCCGGTGAGCATGGTGGGGCTGGCAATGCTGTTCACGTTGGTGCTTACCACAATTGCCAGCCTTGGTCCGGCGCTGGGTGCGGCTCGGCTGAAGGTGAGCTATGCGTTGAGATATGAGTGATGGATGATCGGTCTTAAGATGTTACAGAGCACCCGGCGGTTGAAACCGCGAGCAACAGTTACAAAGTCGGCCTACGCCGACTACCTCATACCGGGGAAAGTCCCCGTAGGGGGACTTCGTAGCCGTAGCCTGCGGTTTCAACCGCCGAGGAGAATTCTTGCATTCCTCCTAGTCTGTCTCCTTCTCAGCTTCGCCGCACCTGTAACAGCTACTCCGTTACCCCAAACCGACGGCGTTACCACGCAGCGCAACGTCACCTACTGTACGGCGGGCGGGGAAGCCCTCAAGATGGACCTGTTCCTGCCGATGCCGGGCAATGGACCCGCCCCTGTGGTGGTCTACATCCACGGCGGTAGCTGGGTGGGCGGTGACAAGTTCGAGGTGGGGCTTGCCGGAAACGAGCTAGCGAAAAAGGGTTACATTGTCGCTTCGATCAACTACCGGCTGGGGCCGAAGCACAAGTGGCCCGCGCAGATACAGGACGCCAAGTGCGCGGTCCGGTACCTGCGTGCCTCCGCGAAGCAGTACAACCTCGACCCCACCCGCATCGCCGCCTGGGGCAGCAGCGCAGGAGGCCACCTGGCGGCCCTCCTGGGCCTCACCGACGCCTCGGCGGGCTTCGACAACTCCGGGCAGTACCAGGACCAGTCGAGCCGGGTGCAGGCGGTGGTGGACATGTTCGGCCCCACCGACCTCAACGCCTTCGACCCCGACAAGTTCTCCAGGGGTGTTGGGCAGGCGGTATTTGGCGTCACCCGCGACCAACCGGAGGCGCGAGAGCTGCTCAGGCGGGCCAGCCCTATCACATATGCCGCTAACGCCGGAAGAGTGCCCTTCCTTATTCTGCACGGCGACAAGGATAGCCTGGTGCCCCTCAGCCAGTCGCAGGCCCTCTACGACCGCCTGATTGCGGGAGGCGCGCAGGCCGAGCTTGTGGTGGTGAAGAACGGAGAGCACGGCTTCCGCCCAACCGGGGGCCAGCTCGAGCCGACCACCGGACAGATAAGGAACATGATCGACAACTTCTTCGACCGCACCCTTGGCAACGCAAGCGCCTCCCCTCAGACCTTCCCGCAGACCGGCAAGACCGTCCAGGGAGCGTTCATGCGCTACTGGTCCTCGAATGGAGGTTTGGCGCAGTTCGGCTACCCTATTTCCGGCGAGATGCAGGAAGCCAGTGATGCGGATGGCAAGACCTACACAGTGCAATACTTCGAGCGCGCCGTGTTCGAGCTACACCCTGAGAACCAAGCGCCGTATGACGTGCTTCTCACGCTGCTCGGCTCGATGCAGTACGCTCAGAAGTACCCGAATGGCGCGCCGGGCCAGGTGCCGAACGCCGCGCCGGGGTCAATGCTTTTCCCCGAGACCGGCAAGCGAATTGGAGGCATGTTCCTGGAATACTGGAAGGCGAACGGCGGTCTCGTGCGCCAGGGCTATCCCATCTCAGACGAGTTCAAGGAAGTCTCGCCTGTAGACGGTAAGACTTACACGGTGCAATACTTCGAGCGGGCGGTGTTTGAGTACCACCCGGAGAACCGGCCGCCTTACCAGGTGTTGCTCTCGCCCCTCGGCACGTTTCGTTATGATGCCAGGCATGGGAGTGGGCAACCATAGTGCCGGTGATAGAGTATTATTAGTTGCGGCCACATATAACGCAGACTGGAAACACGCGGTATGAAAGATACTATTACGAGAGAGGCACCCACCGGCACCGATGATATGGAGCGGGGAAATGGTGCCGGCAAATATACCTCCGAACCTGGAGACCTCACCACCGGCCTATCTCAGCCGTTCGGGCAGCGTGAGGCCGTGCTGCTGGCCCCTAAGCGGCGACGGTGGCGCATCCTGGTCCCGGTATTGCTTGCGGCTGCCGTGGTTGTCGCGATTATCTTCATGCTGGCTTCACCGCCCAAGGGTCCGGCTACCGCGGAGGTAAAGCGGGGCACTATCATCTCCAGTGTGGAGACGACCGGCAAGCTGGAGGCGCAAACGAGCGCGCGGCTCTCCTTCCGCACGTCGGGGCGTGTAGAGAGGGTTATCGCCAAACAAGGTGACCATGTGAAGGCGGGGCAGGTGCTGGCCGAACTCGAGTCGGACAATCTCCAGAGGCAACTGCGGGAGGCCCAGGCGCAGTCGCAGATCAGCCACTTGAGGCTGCAACAGGCGGAACTCGGCCCCCGGCAGGAGGATATCACAGCCGCCACCGCCGACCTGAACGCTGCCAAGGCCCAATTGGAGCAATTGAAGGGTGGCGGGCGGCCGGAGGATATAACGGCGGCCCAGGCGGCTGTCAACCAGGCGCAAGCCCGGCTGGACGGCCTCAAGAAAGGTGCCTCTCCACAGGAGCTAACGGCGGCCCAGGCGCGGCTGGACCAGGCAAGGGCCAACCGCGACCTTACCGCCGCCACCTCGTCCAACGCCACCGAGCAGGCCCGCATCCTCTACGTGCAGGCACAGAGCGCCGCCGAAGACTTCCTGGACCCGGCTGGACAGCTAGAGCAGGCCCGCCTCAACTACGAAGCCGCCCAGAAAAGCGAGGCGGCTCAGATGGCCTCCGCAAACGCGAGAGTGACCGAAGCCCAGGCCGCCCTTGACACTCTCAAAGCGGGAGCGCCGCCCGAAGAGATACGAGCCGCCGAGCAGGGCGTGGTGCAGGCGCAGGCGCATCTCGACAAGGTGCGCAACGGTGCCACACAACAGGACATAGCCACCGCGCAGGCTCGCGTGGACTCTGCCCAGGCTAACCTCGACAAGCTGAACGCGGGTCCCACCGACACCGACATCTCCATACTCCGGCAGCAGGTGACTCTCTCCCAAATCTCGGTAGAGCGCGCCGAGGCACAGCTTTCCGAAGCCCAGATAGTAGCCCCCATGGACGGCACTGTGCTCAGCATCGACCTGGAAGTTGGGGAGATTGTCAACGGGTCGCAGCCCGTAGCCACGGTTGCCGATACTACGTCGCTGCTCATCAAGGCCGACGTGGACGAGATAGACGTGGGACGGGTGCAGGCGGGGCAGGCTGTGACCGTCACGCTGGACGCCTACCCTGGCGTGAGGCTCCCAGGCAGGATACAGTCGCTGGCACCGGGGGCCACGCTCAAGCAGGGGAGCACCGTCTACCAGGCCACCGTCTCATTCGCGCCCAGCGGGGAGGTGGTGCCGCGTGAGGGCATGGCCGCCAACGTCGATATCACCGCGCAGCGCAAGGACGACGTGCTCCTCCTGCCCAACCGCGCCTTCGAGGCGGTAGGACGCCGGCAGTACGTAACGGTCAGGCGAGGGGACACGACCACACGCGTCGAAGTCGAGACCGGCTTGAGCAACAACACCGACACGGAGATCATCTCCGGCCTCGAAGAAGGCGAGACCGTCCTTCTCAAGTAAGGGCAGCACCGTAAAGATTGGCTACCTGAGAGCCCCACGTGCCTGCCCTGGACGGTGGTCTCACCATATTCCCGAGGGACCAACGGCCGTGAACGTCGGGACCATGCGAGCGGCAACGAGTGACGTCAGCAGCTTACACACGACGACCGGGTCTGCTACGCTGGGGTAGTAAGGTCCGCGCCTCTTTGTAACGCATGGAGCGCCAGATTGACGGGGGCGGCGGGCCTCACTTCGTACAAGCAAGCTGTAGGGGATATGTGCTCTCGCACTCCCGTTTATCCTAGCCGCAGGCTCCAGCAAGGAATATGGCTGCCCGCCTGACGTGCAAGGTGCCTATTCTGAGGCTACTTGTTGCTCCGCCCTGAGCAGGTCTATGGTCTCCATCGCGTGCCGCAGGTGCGGGATGACAATGCTGCCGCCAACGACCAACCCCACGTTGAGAGCGTCGGTTAGCTCCTCGTCCGAGTATCCCGCTTCGACGCATTGGACCAGGTGGTAGTCTATGCAGTCGTTGCAGCGCAGCACGGCGGAGGCCACCAGGCCGAGTAGCTCTTTGGTGCGGCCAGGCAGCGCGCCGTCATGGTAGGCAACAGTGTCGAGGTTGAAGAAGCGGTTGATGCCCAGGTGCCCCGCGCCCAGGATGCGCTCGTTCATCTTCTGGCGGTATTCGCGAAACTTTTCCAGCCGGTTGTTTGCGTCCATTCTCACCTTCTTTCAGTCTTTCTTTCCTATTCACAGGCAAGCCCAGGCACCATTGTAGGCCATCTTGTACACGGCATGCCAGTAGGAAACATGGAGCTAACGACTGGGTGAAAGTAGGATATTGAGATGCTGCTCCCCCCTGTCATCCTGAGCGTAGCGAAGGATCTCAAGAAGGTGGCATAGAGGCTCTTTTGAACATCAAGATGATAGTGCTGGAAGTTCAACAGTGTACTAAAGGCAGCATCTTAGATTCTTCACTGCGTTCAGAATGACAGGGGGGTGTTTGGTCCTGCTCACCCCCCCTTTTGCAAAGCCGGACCGGGAGCCAGCATGACAGCAGTGGGGAACGGTTCTTCTCACCGGCTGGTGTGCGTCGGAGCAACACACAATAGTGGATTCGCGGCGCGGGCTTGGCTCTGTTCTTGATACAGCGGGGAGGTGCGCTGATAAGCTGTGTGGCGCAGGGGTCAAGGCACTGGCTATCGAGATTGAAGGAACGTAGACGCATGATGTTTAGCAAGGGGAAGTCCGCACGGACCGCGGGCGCGAGCAGGACGCGACTGAGAAGTGCCTGGTACCTGGTGTGCCTGGTTGGGCTGGGATTGGCGGTGGTGGCACCTCCTGCCGCGCTGGCACACGAGAAATGGTTCGTGGACGCCGAGCGGTACCCGGTGCGCTGGGAGTTGCTATTTAGCTGGCCTGTGGCACTGGCATTGGGGGTGGCGGGGCTGGCGCTTGGCGGGCTGGTCTTGCTCAGTCGGGTGGTGCGCGACCGCTACTGGCCCAATCCGGTGTGGCTGCGACCCGTCAACTCAGCGGTGCAGGCGGTGGTAGGCATACAGACGGCGATTAGCCTGGTATATATGACCGTACGGGGGTGGCTGCTCGCGCCGACGTTGACGATCGCCGGAGAGTGGTGGGGCTACGTGCTGCTGGTGGTGCAGTTATTCGTGGCGTTTACCTTCGTCACGGGCTGGCTCACACGCGTGGGTGGGGGCGTACTGGTCGGGTTGGTGCTCGCAGCCTTCGCCATATTTCCCGCCGACAGGGCCGCCGAGCAGTTGCTGTTCGTGGGGGTTGGTGCCTTCTTCCTCATCCAGGGACGCGGGTTGTTCAGGCCCACGGGTGAACTGGTAACGCGCTTCACAGAGTACTGGACGCGCTATTCACCGGTCGCCTTGCCTGTGATGCGCGTCTTTACGGGCATATCGATCCTGTGGTTGGCCTTCAGCGAAAAACTGCTGAACCCGCAACTGGCGGCCGCCTTCCTGCAAGACCGGCCGGAGTTCAACTTCATGCGGCTGGTTGGCTTCAACTGGTTCACAGACGAGTTCTTCATCTACGCGGCGGCTGCGATAGAGGCCACGGTGGGCGTGCTGCTGATAGCCGGGGTCTTGCCGCGCATCGTCATCTTGTTCATGTGGGTGCCGTTCAACATAGCGATACCGTTCTTGCCGCCGGAGGAGTTGCTGGGCCACCTGCCGATACTGGCGGTCATGTATGCGGTGTTCCTGGGGGAACCGGCTGTCGAGGCGGAGGCTCGGAGGGCCGCAAGCCCTGCTGGCGCGGCTGCAAGTTCTGGACGATGATAGCTGGAAGTTAAGTGCCGCATAGGATTCCTTAAGAGCGGAACTTTGCTGTCCGGCCAGGTAAGTACTTTGCTAGCCTTCGTGGTCCAGAAGCAGTCTTGCTAGGGGTGTCATCGAATAGTAGCACCCATAGCCCCTTCCTTGTCACTTCGAACGCAGTGAGAAATCTCGTCCTCCAACACCCATATAACCCCTTTCCTACAGCCATTCTATACCATAAGAAAGTGGTAACATCGAGGTGTAGGACGAGATTTCTCACTGCGTTCGAAATGACAAGGTGGGGCTTTGGGTGCTCACTCCGTATTTATGTGTTGTTGAGACGAGGCTAGGCAGTATTGCCTACACTAACCAATTCCGACCTCACATGGAATCAGGTAATTCTGCCGAAGCGTTATTGTTTTGGTGGCGCTATCATGTCATTGTGAAGTCCAGGTGCCTTGCGGGCATGGGCGAGTTGCGGGTCCAACTTGTGCGCGACGGCTGTCCTATTTACTTTGGCTCACAGCGGCTGTATAATCCGCAGAAATGCTGACGGGCAACCAACCTATCAGGTACCACGGCGAGGTGAAGCGAGATGGAAGTAGAAGCACGAGGGAGCAGTCCTAATATGGAGCCGGTAGCGGGCATCCCCCCTCTTGGAGGGCAGGCACCCGCACCGACAGAACAGGCGTTGCCTGGTAAGTTCGACCTGGCGCTGGGGATCAACTACAGCGTCGCCAATCTGGGGGCGTCGGTGGTGTACGGCCTGTTCAACTTCGCCCTGCCACCATATCTCGCCACCTACAACCTGCACCCCTCGCTCATTGGACTGCTGGCGAACGAGCGGTCCTTTGTGGGAGCGTTCGTGCAGCCGGTAATAGGCAGGATCAGCGACCGCACGCGCAGCCCGCTGGGACGCAGGCGGCCTTTCTTCCTCATCGGCATCCCGCTCATGGCAGTGGCCCTCATGCTGCTGGCGCTCCACCCGCCTTTCTGGATCATGTTAGGGGTAATGACCGTCTCGGCGTTCTTCCTGGCTATCGCCTGGGACCCCTACATGGCGATGATGGCCGATCTCTTCCCCCCGGCCCACCGGGGCAGAATAGGCGGCCTGATAGGGGTAGGCACCGCACTCGGCAATATCATATTCGCCCTCATGGCGTACTTCTTGATCGCCAATGGGGAGTTCCTAGTATTCGGCCTGAGCACTGCAATTATGGTCGTCTGCTGGGCCTACACCTTCTTCACCGTGAAAGAACCGGCGGTGCCTGTAGAGCGGGACGCGGGGCAGAAGATGGGGAAGATAACTCCCCGGCAGTACTTCAGTAGTCTGCGCGCCTACCCTGAGGCTGCCAAGTACACCCTGGCGATACTCTTCTTCTGGTTAGGCGCGGGCGGGGCTGTACCGTTTATTACGCTGTTCGGGTCGAAGGTACTGGGGGCGAGCGAAAGCGAGGTATTCCTGCTTCCGCTGGCGGCTACGGTCTCGATGCTCGTATTCGCGGTGCCCTGGGGTATGTTCGCGGACCGCACGAGCAAGAAGACCGCAATGACGCTGGGCCTGGTAATGTTTTCGGTGGTGGCCCTGGTCGGCTCGCAAAGTACCTCTCTGTTGCAAGGCACAATCGCGCTGGCGCTCATCGGCGTGGGCAACTCGGCCATGTCGCTCATCAACCCGATGCTGGTGGACCTGGTGCCCCGCAAGCGCACCGCCGAATTCGTGGGCCTCGGTTCCGCCGTGTTCTCGTTCGCCCAGCCGCTGGGGTCGGCGGTGGCGGGCGCTATCGTAGCCGTGGCGGAACCGTTCGTCGGGAGCGAGGACGCCTACCGCTGGGCCTTCATCTTCGCCGCGCTGATGACGGCCCTTGCCGCTTTCCTGCTGCGCTCGGTGCGCCCCGAACGTTTTGCGGACATCGACTGAGTTTCACCGTTATCACAGGATAAGGATAGTCACTATGAGCGTTCAAACATCTAACGCAAGCCTTGCTGTGCCTGCCAAAAGCCCGGGTGGGTCGAAACCAAAACTCGGCCCGATGTCTCGCGCCAACCTGGGGGTACGTATCTTCAGAGGGGTGCTGCGGGTGGTGTTCAGGCTCGTGTTCCATGTAAGGGTGCACGGGCTGGAGAAAGTGCCGAACTCGCCGGTGATCGTTTGCGCCAACCACCTGGGGTGGACCGACCCGTTCCTGGTGCTGCTGTTCCTGCCTCTTGAGCCTCGCATCTACGTGCTGGGGGAGAAGGAGGTGCGCCGTATCTCCTGGTTCCGCCGCGTTATCATAGATGCGTTGCGGATTATGGTTCCACTGGACAGGGGCAAGCCGTTGCAGGCCCTGCGCACGATGGAGGGGGTGCTCCAAAGAGGTGGTTCGCTACTGATTTTCCCGGAGGGTCGCCTGGGTGAGGAGGAAGGCCACCTCTGGGAGTTGCAGGAGGGGGCCGCCCACCTGAGCCAGAAGTCGGGCGTGCCCCTCCTGCCCGTGGGGCTGACGGGTACGAGCAAGCTGTGGTTGCGGCGCGGCTTGACCGTACGGATAGGCGACCCTATAGCGCCCCAGGAGGTCACCGGCGACATACGAACCAGGCTGCACTCTATGACGGCTGAGTTGGATGCCTCAATGCGCTCGCTGCTGCCAGGCGACCACGAGAGCGCAAGGCTGCGGCTGCTAGAGCGGTGGCTGACAAAGCTGCTCTAGAGTCGGGATTGAACCACAGTGCTGCTTGGCGCGTACTGTGAGGAGAAGTCCTCTCATGGAAAGCAGGCCAAATACGAGAGGCGCGGGATGAACACAAGATGGAGTAAGGGACCAGACTCTCGGCCTGTCATCCTGAACGCAGTGAAGGATCTCAAGAAGGTGAGTAAGGATGCTGTTGAACGCTATGGACCATGTACTGTAGGTCCACCGCCATCCTTAAAGCAGCTTCTTGAGATCCTTCGCTACGCTTAGGATGACAGGGGGAAGAGTGGTCGCATGATTCGTAGCGCTGGGCGGCGCGGCAGAGGAGCTAGACTTCGCGCAGCCAGATTTTGGCCGCCAGTTCCTTGGTCAATGCAACCGTATTGGCCGTGTCACCTTCCGTATTGCGGGGTATCACGCTGACGTGGTAGGTGCCGTCCTGGGGGTCGTGGTCCAGCACCGTGACGCGAGCACCGGGCATCACATGCAGGCTGCCCAGGTACGTGAGGAGGGCCGTTTCGTCCTCGACCACCTCGGAGATGAGTAGCACCTTCAACTGCTTGCCCTGCTCGGCCTGGCTCAAGCGGACGGCTTTCTGCTCGCGCAGGTAGTCTAGGGTGTTGGAGTTCCGGCCGGGGATGGGGTTGCCGTGCGGGCAGGTGCGGGGGTTGCCCAGGAGCTTGACCATGTGGTCCTCCAGGGCCTCGGACATGCCACGTTCGAGGTTATGGGCCTCCTCGTGGGCCTGCACCCAGTCCATGCCCATCACGTCCACCAGGAAGCGTTCCGCGAGCCGATGCTGGCGCAGAAGCAGTTCAGCCTGGGAGCGGCCTTCGGGGGTAAGCTCTACACCTTCGCCCGCCTTGCCCCGCCCCCGCCCCGGCATCTTGATTAGGCCGTCACGCTCCATCCGGGTCAGCACCTGGGCCACGTTGGGGGGCGACACGCCAAACTTCTCGGCCAGGCGCACGCCCACGACGGGGTCTCCCTCTACGGTGATGTTGTAGATGGCTTCCAGGTACTCGCGAGTTACGGGTGTGATTGCGGACATTCTATATTTCCCATTGCGCCCGGCCACTGGTCCGGACCTTGTGCATATGCTTGCAGTATAGCGGCGCGATGGGCCTCTGTCAAAACCGCACTGCGTCTCAAGCGGATACTCTCGAACTTACAATCCGAGTCACGGGGGGCTGCGTATATCTTACGTTATTGCAACTAGTTGCAAAACGGGGTATATTTTAGGTAACTGAGAGCATCAAGAGCGCCGTAACCGGCTGTTGAAAGCCCAAAACCAGGCAACATATATAACCAGGAGCTAACACTACAAATGCTTATCGCACCTATAGCAATGCATATCCCCGACGGTTTCCTTTCGGTGCCGGTCTCTGTCGTCCTGTGGGTCCTAGCAGTCGCCGCCATTGGCCTCGCGCTCGTGAGGGTGGGCGAGGAGATGGCCGAACGGCAGGTGCCTTTGATGGGCGTCATGGCGGCGGCCATCTTCGCCGGGCAGATGCTCAACTTCCCGGTGGCGGGAGCTTCGGGACACCTCATGGGCGCTGCCCTCGCTACCATCTTGCTCGGTCCGTGGGCCGCTATCCTGGTGATGACCAGCGTGGTCACCATTCAAGCCGTGCTGTTCCAAGACGGCGGGTTGCTCGCGCTGGGAGGCAACGTCTTCAACATGGCGGTGGTTGGAGTGGCTGTTTCCTACGCTGTGTTCAGCATCGCGCGTAAGTTGGCGGGTGGGAGGCGTGCCGGTATCGTATCAGGCGGGTTTGTCGCGGCGTGGGTCTCCATTTTCATCACCGCGCTTGGGGTGGGACTGCAAATAGCCGCTTCGGGCACCGCCCGCGCCGACTTCACCATACCGGCGATGGGCGGAGTGCACGCGCTCATCGGCATCGGTGAGGGGCTTATCACGGTGGGCGCGCTGGCCTTCGTGACCGCCACCCGGCCCGACCTGCTCAAACTTGGGGAGGCGCGGCCTGCCGGTGGTAGAGCGATTGCGGTGGGCGGTTTGGCGCTGGCTCTGGCGCTCACCGTGCTTTCACCTATCGCCTCCGCGAATCCTGACGGCCTGGAATGGGTGGCCGAGCAACAGAACTTCAGTAGCAGCGCTCAGGGTCCGCAGTTCAGCATCTTCGAAGACTATATCTTTCCAGGCATTGATAGCCCCGCGCTGGCTACCATAGTGGCGGGGGTGCTGGGTACCATTATTGTGTTCGGGGTGACGTTGGCAGTGGCTTACAGCCGCAAGCGCCGCCAACCGACAGCGTAGCCGGGTAAGCTGTGCACGTTCACTTTCTCGACCCCTACAGGGCGGGCACCAGCCCCGTTCACATGCTGGACCCCCGCATCAAGCTGGTGCTGGCACTGGCCTTCATACTGACTACCAGCCTCACGCCCGTCGGGGCCTGGCCCGCTTACATCCTCCTGCTTGCTATCGCGCTGTCGGTGGAAATCCTCTCGGAGTTGGGCGTGGTCAAGGTGCTCAAGCGGTCTTCGCTGGCGCTACCGTTCATGCTGGCCGCCCTGCCGCTCGCCTTCACGATGGGCACGCAGAGGCTGTTCGCTATTCCACTGGGTTTTGGGGAATTGACGGTGTTTGCCGAGGGGCTGGAACGCTTTGCCAGCATCGCGGTGCGCTCCTGGATTTCGGTGCAGGTAGCTATCGTGCTGGCGTCCACAACATCGTTCCCCGACCTGATGCTGGCTATGCGGGCCATAAAGGTGCCCAAACTGCTGGTAAGTATCTTCGGGCTGATGTGGCGTTACATCTTCGTGATGGCGGACGAGGCGCAGCGGCTGATGAGGGCAAGGGCGTCTCGCAGCGCGACCGCTGCGGTGCCGGGGCTGAAGGCGGGCGGTAGTATAGGCTGGCGGGCGCGGGTCACGGGTGGCATGGCGGGCAACCTGTTCGTGCGCTCGTTGGAGCGGGGCGACCGCATCTACTCGGCTATGTCGGCGCGGGGCTACGACGGCGAGGTGCGCACGTTGGGTCTGCCAAGGGTGTCGCGGGGCGAGTGGACCTTGTTGTTCGTTGGTATCCTTGTATTATTGGGGTTGTTATGGCTGTCGCTTCTCCTGTCCTGATGGAAGACCTGGTCATGTTACGAGCTAATGATTTCCAGGCTCCCAGCGCGCTGCACATCGAGCGCCTCTCCTTCGCCTACCCTGACGGGCACCCGGCCCTGCACGATGTCACCCTTGACGTGCGACAGGGCGAGAAGGTGGCGATTGTGGGGCCGAATGGGGCGGGCAAGTCAACCCTCATCCTGCACCTGAACGGCATACTCACGGGCGAGGGCACGGTGCAGGTGTGCGGCCTGGACGTGGCGAAGCCAAACCTGGGGAAGGTGCGCGCGCTGGTGGGGATGGTGTTCCAGTTGCCGGACGACCAGCTTTTCTCCCCCACCGTGTTCGATGACGTGGCTTTCGGCCCTCTCTACCAGGGCTTGCCGGAAGCTGAAGTGCGGAGGCGGGTGGAGCAGGCGCTGGCGGCGGTCGGTATGACGGAGTACATGCACCGGGTGTCGCACCACTTGAGCGTCGGGGAGAAGAAGCGCATCGCGGTGGCGACGGTGCTATCAATGCAGCCCGAGATGCTGGTGCTGGACGAACCCTCAGCCGGGCTGGACCCACGTGCGCGGCGCGGCCTCATCAACCTGCTACGCGACCTGCCGCAGACTATCCTGGTCACCACCCACGACCTAGCCCTGGTGCGCGACCTCTGCCCCCGCACCATCATCATGGACGGCGGCACCATAGTGGCTGACGGGCGGACGGTGGATGTCCTGACCGATGAGGCTCTGTTGACGGCTCACGGGCTGGAGATGCCGTAGGCGGATGATTGCCTGGCATATTGTAGGGGCACGATGCATCGTGCCCCTACTTCTTTGTGGGACTTGGGACCTGGGACTGATGCCAGAAGCACACTCTCGTGATAGGCTGTGCTCATCGAGTTTTCTTGGAGGGGATGGCGCTACACAATGTCTGTTGCTGAACAACTATCCGAAAAGGTGCAGGAGCGCACAGACTTAATCAAACGGGTCTCGTCTATTCTTCACTCCGATGAACGCGTAGTTGCCGCGTGGCTGGGAGGCTCGCTGGGCAGCGGGAATGCGGATGCTTACAGCGATGTAGATTTGTGGGTGGTTGTGCGGGATGGCGATATTGAGGAAGTGCGGGAAGGTAGGCGGCAGTTTGTAGAGGTGCTTGGCCGGCCGGTGCTGATATCGGAGGCTCCGCAGAACGCCCCGCCTGGTGGTGCTTACCTCTGGACCCTGTATGCGGGAAAGCATGGGCCGCAGCACGTAGATTGGAGTTGGCTCCCTGAGGCCGGAGCTACAATACCGGCTGCTGTTAGGCTCCTGTTCGACAAAGTAGGGCTGGCCCTTGCCGACGTGTCGCCGAGGGTTCCACCCACCGGGGAAGACCTTGCGGTGGCGTTAAGCCAGGAATGCGCCTTCTTTTGGGGCATGTGTGGGGTGGTCGCCAAGTACATTGCGCGAGGTAGGGCTTATGACGTGCTCAACCTGCTGGACCTGGTTGCAGCTACGTCGGACAAAATCGAGTGGCTGCTGGGCGAGGGCGAATTGAAGTCATACAAAGAGAGCATCTGGGACGAGGTGCCACTCCTTACCCAGCCTCAGGACCAGCTTGGCTTGCTGCGGAAGCTAGCAAGTGAGATGGAGCTTGAGATTGGACCGAAAGTCGAGGCGGCAGGCGGTCAGATGCCTCACCAGGCAATAGTGGAGACCCACAACCTCCTTGCCCTGGTGGAGTGTGATTTAGATAGCATGCAGGAGCAAGCATAGGATGGCAGACATTCCGCCATATGCGCCCAAGAGCGGCGTCTACAACGTGGGAGGCATGGCAATACGCGCGCTCCAGGGCGAACGAGAGGTAGAGACATGCGCCCGTATGATGTCGGAGTCGGAGCCGTGGAAGACGCTGGGCCGGGACTACAACGCCTCGGTAGCGACATTGTCTGACCCGTTGAAGGAAGTCTACGTAGCCGTACAGGGCGATGACATTGCGGGTTTCGCCATACTCAACATGCGGGGTGCATTCGTCGGCTACATACAGACGTTGTGTGTCGCCCCGGCACTGAGGGGGCATGGCACCGGCAGCATCCTGCTACGCTTCGCAGAGGAGCGCATCTTCAGCGACTCGCCTAACGTCTTCATGTGCGTCTCCTCCTTCAACAAGGACGCGCAAAGGCTATAGGAACGGCTCGGCTACCAGACTGTAGGCGAATTGACTGACTACATAGTTGAGGGACATTCGGAGATACTGCTACGCAAGACCATAGGGCCAATAAGCGGCTTCCTCGCCCAAAAGAAAGAGGACTAAGCACGTTGCTCAGTCCTCACTAACTACTCGGAACTCGGAACTCAGAACTCGGAACTACCCCTTCAGCACCCTCAGCGCCTCGGCCACGATGTGGTCGGGGCCGGGCATGATGGCGCGCTCACCCTGGGGGCCGTACGATACGCGGGTGAACTTGGGGTGCACCCGGCCGATGGGGCCGCCCAGGTCGTGCCAGTGGGCCGATGCGAACTCAGCGGCGACCGACGAGCCGAAGCCGCCGATTGCGCGGTCCTCGTCCGCCACCAGCAGGAAGCCGGTCTTGTGCAGCGACTCAAGAATGGTCTTGCGGTCGTACCCGGCGTCCACGGTGCGCAGGTCTATCACCTCGGCGCTTATGCCGTGCTGCGACTGCAACGTCTCGGCGGCGACCATCGAGCGAGGCCACAGGTTGCCGTAGGTCACAATCGTGATGTCGGTGCCTTCGCGGGCCACGCGGGCCAGGCCGAACGGCACGCGGTAGTCGGGGCCGGGGTAGTACGAGCGGGACGGCTTGGCCTCGTAGAGCGACTTCGGCTCCAGGAAGACCACCGGGTCGCCGGAGAGTATGGCCTCACGGAGCAGGCCCACCGCGTCGGAGCCGAGCGAAGGCACCACCACCCGCAGGCCGGGATAGTGGGCGATGGGGCCAACCGCCGCCTCGCTGTGCCAGATAGCGCCCGCGCCGCCCAGGTAGTCGCCGTACGCGATGCGGATGACCATTGGGGCCGCGAAGGTGCCGTTGGAGCGCCAGCGCAGGGTGGCTAACTCGTCCACAAGTTGCTGCCAGGCGGGGTGTACGTAGTCGCGGAACTGCACCTCGATCACGGGCAGGAAGCCCGCACAGGCATAGCCGACGGCCGTGCCCACGATGGTGGCCTCAGCAAGTGGAGCGTTCCATACGCGGTCGGGGTGGGCCGCGCCCACGCCTCTTGTGACGTGGAACACGCCGCCCTTGCCCTTCAGCTTGCCCGATGGGTCGGGTATCGGGAAGTCGGCCACGTCCTGCCCGAAGATGACGATACGGTCGTTCTTATCCATCTGCTCCAGCAGGGTGCGGGTGATGAGGTCGCGCATCGGGATCGGCTCGGTCGAGCGGTCCTCCACGATCTTGTTCGCGGCCTCGTCCTGGAAGCGGGCCACGCGGAGGTCGTATGGAGTGTTGGTGATGTGCCAGGTGACGGTCTCAGGGTCGAGCTTAGGTTCGCTCACCGCCTGGTCGGCCAGCTTGCGCACTTCCTTGGTGACGAGCGCATCCAGTTGCTTTAGCTGCTCCTCGGCTATGCCGTAGCCTCCCAGGAACACGGCCATGCGGGTCAGCGGGTCGCGGCTGGCCTCGTCGGACAGGTCTTCGTTGGTGCGATAGTAAGCCTGGGTGTCGGCGGACGAGTGACTCAAGGGGCGCGTGACGTGCGCGTGCAGGAGCACAGGGCCTTTGCCGGCGCGCAGGTATGCGATTACGTCGCGGGCTACCCTGTAGGACTCCAGGAAGTCGGTGCCGTCAACCTCCACCACTTCCAGGTGCTTGCCACCGGGCAGGTTGGAGAAGCGGCTGTACATCCGCGAGGCGCTGCCACCGGGGATGTTCACGTCCACCGGGGTGGAGATGGCCCATTCGTCGTCCAGCACGGTGAGGAGGACGGGCGACATGGTGCGCACCGCGTCCTTGATCGCTTCCTCGACCTCACCCTCGGAGGTGGTGCCGTCGCCAACCGACATGTAGACGATGGCGTCGTCGCGGCCCATGCGTGCGGAGGGGCTGAACTGCTTGCCCAGCTTCTTCTCCAGCATAAGGGCGGTGGCGGCACCCACGGCGGGCAGGGCCTGGGAGCCTGTCATGGTCGAGCCGGTGGGGAAGTTGAACTCCACCGAGCCGAAATGGCTGGACATCTGGCGGCCGCCCGACATCGGGTCCAGGCTGGAGGCCACGCTCTGGCGCAGCACGTCCAACAGGGTGATGCCCGACCACAGGGCCAGGGTCTGGTCGCGGTAGTAGGGGAACTTGAAGTCGTCCGCGCGCATGTGAGCGGCCACAGCCACGTTGATGGCTTCCTTGCCCGCGCCCGCGATGGAGAACCACAGGTTGCCGGTGCGCTGGAGCAGTTGCTGCATCATGTCGATGTCGCGGGACGTGCGCATCGCGGCGTACATGGCGAGTATCTCGTGCAGCGACAGCCCTTCTAGCTCCTCGCGGGGGGTGTATCGGTCCTGCGGGTCGTCCTCACGGCTGAAAACCTGGTCTACCAACGCGTAGTAAAAAGCGCGTTTCTCGGCCAGCAGGTCGTCGTAGTAGCTCGGGTCGAGTTGGTCCCCAGCGTTCTGGGT
Organism: Chloroflexia bacterium; assembly: GCA_036388595.1. GTDB lineage: Bacteria > Chloroflexota > Chloroflexia > QHBQ01 > JADMIH01 > JADMIH01. The sequence goes on along the minus strand of DASVRN010000154.1, from coordinate 4,307 downwards.
CTGCGTACTGGTCTTGTAGTCTAGTGCCATAAATGCCTCCGGGCGGCGAAAGTGGGAAAATCCGCGCGGCAGTCCAGGGGGGAGGTGAAGGGGAAGGGGAAACTTCCAACGACTCCGGACCTGGCACTACCAAAACGTACAACAATCAGAAATGCAAATTCGTGCCGGTGCGTGACATCGTTGTCAACACCAGCATTATACTCCAGTTAGGGGGGTAGGCGTCAAGATGCTAAACTGGCGTGGTTGAGGATGCCTGAGTTTGCATTATTTAGGCGTGGTCACCCCTGCCAGTTGTGATACCTATACTCTCATGATGTTTGCGCTTATAGTGTTCGTTGGAGATTGTGCATGCTCACTGCCTAAGCACAGGAGCGTGGCATCTTTCTTGGTGACCAGTCAGTTAGCCCATTGGGGGTGGTCATCAGGTTAATCGGCGTCTATTGCAGGACCAGTTAACCGTGCAAGCGGAAGGGGAGGTTGGCTATGAGGTTTGGCAGACGAATCGTTCCCTACGTTCTCGTGTCGCTTATTTGCCTTGGTCTCGGCAATATACTGCGACCGCTCGATTACCTGGAATCGTTCGCCCAGGGTCAGGAAAATTGCCAGACCTTCAACGAAACGGGCAAGACGGTGTGCGGCAGATTCCTGCAATACTGGCGCGACAACGGTGGCCTGGCGCAACAGGGTTTTCCTATCAGCAGTGAGTTCGTGGAGAAGTCGGACCTGAACGGAATCAGCTATAGGGTCCAGTACTTCGAGCGGGCTGTGTTTGAGTTGCACCCCGAGAACAAACCGCCCTATGACGTACTCCTCTCGCACTTGGGGACCTTCCGCTTCAGGGAGAAATACCCCAATGGCGAGCCTGTTGCTCAAGGTTCACCGGTTGCAGCCACTAGCACCCTATCGACTCCAGCAGCAACCGCCACAGCCACTCCGTCCCCGCCGTATAATGCCGAGGAAGATGCCAGGACGCACCCGACTGCTCCTTCCCCTGGTAACCGGCCTCCCGAGTTCAACATGAACTATCCAGGCACTGCGCAACGCACCTGTGTAGACGTTGCAAAGGATGATATAGTCAGGTCTGGGGAATTCATCGCCGGCAACTTTCAGCTATTCATCGAACAGTGGCGACCCAATCTGACCGAAAGGGAAGGCAAGATATGGTGGATTCCGCTGCACCAAGACCAGATGCCGGGGTTAACTGTTAAGCTCATCCGATTCGAAGACCTAACTACAATCTTCCAGGTTCGCAACTTTCCGACCGTAGGGAGCACCGGGGTTGGTAGCTTCTATCCAAGCGGTGTTCCCTTGCCAAGTGCCGGCCGGTGGAGACTGGTTGCCACCTCCGGACCAGACTGGGGCTGTTTTGACGTGGCTGTAGGCACGAATTAGAAGCAGCGGGGTGGCAAGCAGGCAAACACCAAGGATCCAGTTTGGCGAAAATGAAAAGGGACCAGTATGTAGCCTGGTCCCTTTTCGGCAATTAAGCACCTTCTTGGTAGCGGCGACGGGGATGACCATCCCAGCAGCCCCTGTACTTGAGCCAGTTGTTGCTAATTCCCTGTACCTACAAGGTATCTTTCGCGGGCGGGCACATAGTGGCTCTTCGCGGTCCACTTGTCAACGACGTTGCCGTTGGCGTCCAGCACCGTGCGGGTGATCGAGGAGTCAAAGCCGTCCTGCGGCCGCTCCACAAGCACCCTCTTACCCTTCGGTAGCTCGGACGAGGTCTCGGTTACGGGCGTAAGGTCCGTCTTCACGCGGTTGGTGATTACGGGCTGGGCGATGTTCACGGTCCAGCCGGGATTCACGCCGTATAGCTGGAACGTGACGTTGTTGCCGTCGGCGGTGGCCCTGATGAGGAGCCAGCCGTTTGTGTTGTTCCTGAAGCGGAAGTCCTTCTCCGGCGGCGCTATCGTGGCGTCCAGACCCTGCAAGCCGCTAGGGGGCCTACCGTACGTGGATATCCAGTACGAGTGCCAGTTCCGCTCGGTAACCTGGAGGCCGCCCCGGAAGACGGCATGGAAGAGCGTGGTGGACACCTGGCAGATGCCCCCGGCCTCGGAAGGCACCGTTGTCACTCCATTGGGCCCTCTTATGATGCCGTAGCCCATCTTGAAGCCCGCTTCCAACGTCAGGTCGCCTATCGTATCATTGGTGGAGAACTCCGCGCCGGGAGGCACCAACGCCCCGTCAATGCGGCGGGTGCCAAGCTCCACGTTCCAGGCGCGCTCGGCGGAAGAACCTGCATAGCCGGTTTGGCCGGAGGCGAGCAGGTCGGGAGTGTTGATGCTGGAGAGGTCCGCGTCCATGAGCGCCGGTTGGGTAACCGCCACGTCAAGCTCGACCTGCAACCTGTCGGCGCCGGAGAAGCTTTCTATGGCGCTCACTGCCTTGTGGAGGGAGGACTGCACGTCCACCTTCATGCCGTCCTGGCCGGAGGTGATCTTCCTGGGCGCGCCGTCTACCATGCGGAAGCGGGCGTCAACAGCCTTCCGGTTGAAGTTGTAGGCCACGCCGGAGATGCGGCTCGCCAGCACGTCCTGGTCAATCGCCAGGCGGGGGAGCGCGTCACCCTCGCCCTGCACCACGTCGAGGAAGCCGGTCACCGAGGTGTTGCGCAGGATATATCCGTCGTCTCGGAAGTAGAGGCGCACGCCCTGTGTAATCAGCGTGTTGGCTTTCTCGTAGAGCGGCTGAACCTGCTCGGTTTGGACGCTGGCGAGCACTTCTTTGATGGGGAGCGCGACATTACGGGCATCGAGGTTGCCTGCCTGGGCCGCCTGTTCGATGGCCGCCACCGCCGCAGCTACATCGAGTTCCTGGCCCGACACGTCTTCCGTCAGAGTGGCCGCACCCTTGCCGATTGTCACCTGGGCATCCTGTGGGGCGACCCGCAATTCCTTAGCAAGAGGCTGAAGATAAGCTTCGAGAGCCGCGCGGTCCAGCTTGACCGAGGCGGTGCCGCCGGCCGTCGTTTCCAGGGCCAGCATGCCGCGCAGGGCGGACGGCTCAAGCGTCCAGTTCGACTCGCCCGCTGCCAGGCTGACCGGCTGCTCGGTGAGCAAGAGCGCCTGGGACTCTGTGCTGCGTAATGCCTCCTCGGTGATAGCCGGGGCCTGCTCTACCATCCTGATGTTCACCGCGGATAGTGGTACTGCGGACATGCTCTTCGCCAGGTCGCCGCTGAGGGCGTCGCGGTCGAGGAGCGAGCCTGTAGATGAGGGGGTGATTATCACGCGGCCCTCGGCGTCGCGCTCCAGTTTGCTGCCCACTGCGGGGCGGTCTACCTCTGACGCAATACTTGCAACGGCCCTGGTTATGCTGGCTTTGTCGTGTGTGAGCATTGGCACGACGGTAGTGCCTGAGAAGAGCGCGTTCAGCTTGCTGCCCAGGTCGGACATGGTGTCCCCGGAGCGGCCATAGCTGAAGGCGACGTCGAGCGTCCTGTCAACATCGACACCCAGGCCCAATTCGGCTGGCGCGAAGGTCCAGGTGCGCGCGCCGTCCTGCACGGTCACGTTGCCCTCAGGGTAGCCCTGAGAGGCTTGCGCCAGCGCAGTGCGGGCCTCGGCCATACTCAAGCCGCCCAGGTCAGCACCAAGCACTTTCACGCCCCTGTAGATGCGGCCGTCATGCGCGCCGTTGTACAGGAACAGCGACCCCAGCACGGCCAGCAACACGAGCACCAGCCCAATTGCTACAGGCCGGAGGAGGGGGCTACGGCTGGAACTACGCTCAGACTCTGTACTCTGGCGCGAGTCGAGCAGGTTCCGGCGAATTTCGTCAGGAGCATGGGCGTGGACCGCGCGCACTTCAGGCGGGTTGGCGATATCGGTACGTTGCATCCGTGTGGGACCTCAATATGATTACGGGAGAATAAATGCGGGAGGATTGGTAACGCCCAATTGATATTGGAAGCAGGTGTAGAGATAGCTCCTGATAGGCATCAGGAGAGTGATTATAGTAGGGAGTAACACTTGCCGTGCGGCATATCTTACCACAGATAGAGGCGGTCTCTCAAGGGGAAATAGGTACTGTTTGGCCCCTGGTTGAGGGTATTACGGAATACGCAGTAGGAGCGACGGGGAGATGATATTGCTAGTTCGTGCAAGGCGCGTACCTTCGAGCGCCAGGAGACGCCTGAGCCACAAGGGACGCCCGTCGATTGAAATCGAGGGCTACACCTTGCAAAGTCCGCATAGGCGGACTGGAACAACTCAACGCATCTGAAAAGCCCTAAGAGGATGTATCAGTCCCGTAGGGACTTTGCAAGGTGTAGCCCTCGATTTCAATCGACGGGCGTC
>DASVRN010000153.1:0-19860 GCA_036388595.1 Chloroflexia bacterium | reverse complement strand
AGGACCAGGGTACGACATATGTACCCTGGTCCTTTTGCCTACTCTCCTAACCTTAATTTACTTGGCGCGTCCTCTGCGTCTTGGCGTCTTGGCGTTTAGATACTCTTGCTGCGCTGGCGGCGAATGTTGGGGGTGCGCAGGTGCAGAGCCAGGCCGATGAGCACCATCACCAGCAGCGTGCCGATAGCTACCTGGTAGGCGAACTGGCCGTGCTCGCGCGGGTCGAGCAGCAGGAGAGTGGTGCCCCACAGGAGGGGGCCGAGCACGGCGGAGAATTTGCCCGTCAAGTTGTACAGGCCCAGGAACTCGCCCAGGCGCTCAGGTGGGCTTAGCTCGATCATCATCGTGCGGGCGGCGGTCCAGGTGCTGCCCAGGGCTATGCCTGCCACCGGCGCTATTACCCACTGGAAGATATCGGGATCGGAGGTAAGAATAGCCGCTACGAAGACGGCCACCCACATCAGCAGCGCGATAATAAGCGCTTGCTTGGCGGTTATCCAGTCTGTGACCAGGCCGAACAGGAGCGATCCGAGCACCGCAGCGATAATAGCGGGAGCCAGCACGTCCAGCGCGCTCTCGAAGCCCATAACCTGTGTTGCATACACTCCCATCGCGATGATAACGGTATTGACTGCGTCCGAGTAGAAGAAGTTGGCGAGTAGGAAGGTAAATAGGCCGGGCACCTTGCGTGCTTCTCTCAACGTGCGGGCCGTCTGTGTCAGGCCGCCCTTCACTGTTGGCCGGGCTGTGGGCGGGAGATCGGCCAACAGTGAAGGGCGGCGCTCTCTCACGAAGAAAAAGCAGGGCAGCGCAAATACCAGGAAAAGCAACGCGGTGGGAAGAAAAGCCTCCTGGGCCGGGGCTTGTCTCCCTATGAGGGCCTGTACGATTTGGCCCCCGGCGAGCGCGCCTGCGTAGCCCAGTCCTACCCCAAGGCCCGACACCTTGCCCCAATTCAGCGTGGTGCTCACCGAGGGCAGCAGGGCATCGTAGAAGATGAGGGCGGTCTGGTAGCCGATGTTGGCGATTACCAGCGCCAGTATGATAAGGGGCAATTCGCCGGTGACGCCCATGAGCGCCGTCATCACCACCGTGAGCAGGGTAGTGCCTACCAGCCAGGGCATGCGCCTGCCCCCGTTGCGGTCGGAGAACGCCCCCAGCGCGGGCATAATCAACGCGACAATCAGCAGGGCTGCCGACATCGGGTAGGCGTATACGGCGTCGTTCAAGCCCCGGTCCCGCACGATGAATTGTGGGAAGTAGACGCTGATGATGTTCAGGCTGAAGATGGTGTTGGCGAAGTCGTAGAGCGCCCAGGAGCCGACGGAAACGGGCGATATACGCTCTTTCTCGTCGTGGGACTCAAGGACGATGGTTTGCGACCCTGCCTGGGCAGCCGGAGCTGAGGCCATTCTTAGTCCTCCTGAACGACTCTAGACTACCTATGCTCGTGCATCGAGCCTACGTGTGGCAGGATTATAACACAAGGCGCAACTCTCGAAGAGCTACGCGGTTGTGCTGATAAAGCGTTGTGGGAGGCTGCCGTGCTTTGGGCGCTTCACGTAGATTACCGTCGTCGGAAGGCGGTCACCGCGTGGGCGTGGGTGTCGGGGATGGGGTCGCGGAAGCGCCTGCCGAGGGGGTCATGTCCATGATAGGCGTCGGGTTGACCACCGCCGTGAGCATATTAGATTCGGCAGTGGCTCCCATGCCTACGTTCGGTTGGGTAACGGGCGTGACGCTCGCCACCTCAGCGGCATTAGCGGTGGGGGTGGCTGTTACCAATGTATTGTTGTCTCCGCAGGCACTCAGGGCGAGGCCGAGAGCTATGCAGAGTATTAAGAGAACGGGCAGCGTGGCTTTCATGGTTGGTGTTCTCCTGTGCTTCGGCTGTTGGACACTTTGCTCGTGGATTTTCGTTCCCACCGCAGGAAGGGCGGTCAGGGTCTACATCCTCACCCCAGGCAGTCTGCGTGCCATGCTACGGAGGACGCGGCGAACAGAGAAGATACACTCATCAACTGCTGACGAGCGGACCTTCTCTGTTCGACTACGGGAGCAAACCGGGCGGGTGCTACAGCAGCACCACGCTCCTGCACTCGGCGGAGTCGTAGGCGCGCATAAGCACTTCCAGGTCGCGCAACGCCTCTTCTGGGGTGCTGACGACCGGCTCGCCCTCCGTGATGGCGCGGTGGAAGTTGACTAGCTGGTCGTAGTAGGCTTCGCTGCCGTCGTACTCCTGCGATTCTTCGGGAGCGCCACGGCTGCGCAAGCGTAACTTGCTGTCCTCCAGCACGATCATGCCCTCGGTGCCATATACGGTGGCGTACATGTAGGGGCCGCGTGCCTCAGCAGCCGCCGCCGAGAACATGAACCTCCCAAGCACGCCGTTGCGGTAGCGCAGGTTCAACACCATAGTGTCTATGCCGCTCAGTTCCGGGTGGACCAGCTTGGTGAAGGCTTGCACCTGCTCTATCTCTCCACCCAGGTGCCGCAGGAGCGCCGCCACGTGCACGCCCGCGTCGGTGATGGCCCCACCCCGGTGCTGGCTGTCCTGCCGCCAGGGGGTCGAGCCGAAGCCCTTGTTCGTGTCGGTCCAGTAGCGGTTGGTGGCGTCCACCAGGAACGGCACCCCGATGCGTCCTTCCTCTATCCAGGCTTCTATCTGCTTGATGTCGCGGCGATGGTGGAACTGTTCGGCTATGGCAACCACGGTGGGCAAGTCTCGTACCGCGCTCACCACCTCTTCCGCCTGTTGCAGGTTGGAGCCTACCGGCTTTTCGCACAGCACGTGCTTACCGGCGACGGTGGACTCCAGCATGACCTGGGCGTTGAGGTGGATAGGCAAGGAAATCAGCACCGCCTCCACGTCGTCCGCGGAGAGCAGGTCGTGGTAGTTCGTCGTCCACCGGCAGCCGCCCACCATCTTGGCCGTTTCTTGCGCGGCATTCTCGTCTATGTCGGCCACCGCCACGATGCTGAAGCGGTCGGGCATGCGCTCGAGTGGGGGCCAGTGGAGCCACTTGATAGCCAACCCCGCCCCGATGATGCCGAGCCGCACGTTGCGTACTTCCTGCTTTTTCCGGGTCATATTAGCGTCCTTCCGGGTCGTGTAGCGAGCAAAATCGTGAGATTATACTACCTAGTTGCAGTATTCGGGCCATGCTGGGAGTTCCACCACCCCGGCATGATATACTGTAAGGGAACCCGCCCGGCTCTCCCAACAGCTTTCCCTAGCCGAGAGGAATAACGTGTCGAAATCACGCACCCGGCTGTACCTCCTGATAGCCATGCTTTTCTCGCTTCTACCCACGACGGGTACACACGCCCAGGGCGACAGCACCTCCTACCGGGTAGAAACCACCCGTTGGCGCTCCGCAGAAGACAGTTTCGCCTCCTGGCGGCGCGATAGGGTGGCACTCGCTTCCGGTGGGGCGCTGCAACTCGACAGCCCAAAGCACTCAGGTGCCGGGGCCACAGACCCTCACGGGCCGCGCAGGCGCGGACGCGTAAGCTCCCTCGTGGGTGAAGCCGTCGGACCCGTTGTCACCACTTCATTCCCCTTCTCGGAAGCGATACCCTCGTGGAACGCCGTTACGCCGGCCGGTACGTGGATTGAGGTGCACCTCCGGGCGCGCGCAGGGTCGGACTGGACCCGGTGGTACAACCTGGGCGTGTGGACGAGCGGCCCCGATGCGGCAATGCGGCACTCGGTCGAGGGGCAGGCTGACACCGGTGCTTACGTGGACGTGGATACGCTCAAGCTCGGGCAGCGGGGCAAGCCTCTCACCGCGACGGCTTACCAACTGAAGTTCCGGCTGTTCAGCAAGAATAGCGAGGCGCTACCCAGCGTCATGAACGCTGCTGTGGTGGTCTCTAGCAGCCCCAGGACTCCCGCCACGCCCGCTCCCGGCAACCCGGAACGCTGGGGCAAAGTGCTGCCGGTCCCGGAGTGCTCGCAGATGGTCTACCCGGACGGCGGCGAGGTGTGGTGCAGCCCCACGTCCGTTTCGATGGTGCTCGGCTACTGGGCCGGACGGTCGGGGCCGTGCGAGCCGGGGGTGCGCTCGGCGGTGAATGGCGTGTACGACCGCGTGTACGAGGGCCACGGCAACTGGCCCTTCAACGCAGCCTACGCGGCCAGCCAGGGTATGGAGGCCTACGTCACGCGGTTCACCGGCATGGCGCAGGCGGAAGAATGGGTCGCGGCGGGCGTGCCGGTGGTTATGAGCTATAGCTGGGGCCGGGACCAGCTTACGGGTGCACCCATCCCGGCGAGCAACGGGCATTTGGCGGTGCTGGTAGGCTTCGACGCGCAGGGCAACCCAATCGTGAACGACCCGGCAGCGGCGAGCAACGAGGCTGTGCAGCGCACCTACTCGCGGGCCGAGTTGGAGAAGTTGTGGTTGCAGGGTTCCGGCGGCACGGTCTATTTGATTTACCCCATGGGAAGGGTGGTACCCAGGTTCTAGTGGTTAGCTCATTTATCGGCTAGCTTCTAATTCTTAGCGTTTCTCAATCAGACTTGGCAGGGCCGAACAACCCGGATGCTATACCAATACCTGCGGCAGCAGCCACCACCAAAAAGGCGGCCCAGTTTGCATCAATTAGCTTCTGATGAATGTGTGGGCTATCAGGTAAGGCAACTGCCCAGGCAATATATGCTACCAGACCAACTAGCATGTTCCACAATATTACCCCAATATTCTTGCGAAATTCTGGAGTGACTGGCCACAATAACTTGAGCGGATACGTTCCGTCTTTCGCTCGCAGCTTTATTGCATATACGGCCCATGCGACCACAGGCGATAGTACGAGGAAAAGCCAGAAGCCAAACCATTCATCATTCATCCGATACTTAGTGGGATCATCAGTATGTAGTAGCGCCCGATAACTTACATAGAATGTAAGTATTTCAGTTGGAATATAAGCCGTGAGTAGCGTTATTGCATTACTGACGGTATTTGAGGTGGCGTTCCCTTTATCGTCATTTACTGCACCCGCAACTGGGGCTGGTGGGCTCCCAGGCGGGAGGGTTCGCGTCGACTCTATCGCAATATCAGCCATCGTACTGTAACTCATGTCATTACCTCCAAACTCTGTACTATAATTGCAATCTTTATCAATTATAACTTGATAGATGATTAGAATTCTACCCTCGAACGTGCCTACAGGGCACTAATGGTGCATAGAGTGCCGTCTCAAGCAGCATTCTCGATGTGAAAACTAGCTAGGTTATCCAACTCACCTTCGTTCATACTTGTCGGATTCCGAACGCAGTGAGGAATGACAATGCTTCTTGTGGATGCTACAATTGTGGCTTATAGATCTTTGTGCCAGCGGCAGCGGCTTCTGAACACATGCTTGACAGCCGCTGGTATCGCCGTATAATGCACTGGGCAGTATTCGCATAGTGCCGCTAGCGTGTCTCGTAAGCGGTCCAGTTGGTCCACCGGTGACCTGAGCATCTGCCGTGAAACACCACTCCCCTTACAACCCTATTGTCCCGTTGTCACGGCGCTCCTCTTGTTTCTTTGAAGGAGGTGGTTCCTCGCCGTCTACAGTTCCGGCTCATGTGGGAGACCGTTTCTTATACTCCCCGGTGTTCGAGGTCGAACAGTAAAGGATAATCCAAAGGAGGAAGAAAATGGCTACTGTTAAAACGCGCATAACATGGTTCGCCGCGGGCATAATGCTGGCGCTCCCTGTGCTCTCGGCATGCGGTGGCCCCGCTGCTACCCCTACTACAATCGCAATACCTACTGAGATGACGGCCGAGACCCCTATTGCTGCTGTGGGCGAGGCCGCCGAGACGCTGGCCGCCCTGGCGGAAGAAGGCATCCTGCCCGATCCCACTGCCTCCGGCAAGATGGAGTTCTTTAGCTGGTGGACGGCGGGCGGCGAGGCCGAGGGTAAGAATGACATCCTCAACCTCTACAGTCTGCTTTATCCCAACGTAGAAGTGATAGACGCGGCGGTCGCGGGCGGCGGTGGCGACAAGGCCAAGGCCGTGCTCAAGACCCGCATGCAGGGCAACGACCCGCCCGATACTTTCCAGGTGCACGCAGGCCCCGAACTCATCGACGGTTACGTGGTGGCGGACCGCATGGACGCGGTTACGGACATCTACACCGACATGAACATCAAGGCCGCCTTCCCCGAGCAGTTGCTCACCATGATCACGCAGGACGACCAGATTTACTCGGTCCCCGCCAACATCCACAGGGGCAACGTGCTCTTCTACAACAAGAAGGTGTTCACCGATAACGGCATCACAGCGCCCACCACCTGGGACGAGTTCTTCACCGCTGCCGACAAATTGAAGGCCAAGAATATCGCAGCTCTGGCCGTGGGCGGCAAGGACACCTGGGCCGTCACGATGCTCTTCGAGGACATCCTGCTGACCACCGCAGGCCCCGACAAGTACAACGAGCTTATGGCGGGCACGGCGGAGTGGACCGACGAGTCGGTTGTGGAAGCCCTCACCCAGCTTAAGAAGATCTGGCAGGGCGGCTACGTCAACTCCGACTTCTCGGCGCTGACCTGGGACGACGCAGCCGGGCAGGTGCTCAAAGGCACAGCCGCCGGGACCATCATGGGCGACTGGGCCAAGGGTTACTTCCAGGCCAACGACGACAACTGGGCCGAGAACTTCGGCTGGATCCCCAGCCCCGGCACGAGCGGCATCTTCAAGGTCATCAGCGACAGCTTCGGCGTGCCGAAGGGTGCCAAGAACCCCGAGAACGTCAAGCGGTTCCTCGACCTGCTGGCTTCCAAGACCGGACAGGTAGTGTTCAACCTGCGCAAGGGTTCCATCCCGGCCCGCACCGATGTTGACACCAGCCAGTTCGACGTGTACATGCAGGACGCCACCAAGGACTTCTCCGCCGCCACTGCCCTGGTCGGTAGCGCACCGCACGGCTCGGCCACCAAGGAGGCCTTCAACAGCGCCCTCACCACCGCTATCAACAACTTCGTAGCCAACCTCGGCGAGCCTTCCGAGACCGCGCAGGAGTTGCAGACGCAGGCGGAAGACCTGCTGAAATAGTCAAATTACGAACTACGAATTACGAATTACGAATTACAAGTTTGTGCCCGTAATTCGTAATTCGTAATTCGTAATTCGTAATTCCCGAAGGGCAGCATGACCAACGTTGTAACGCCCCAAGCCCCTACGCAACCCTCTGCTAAGGCTGAACCAGCGCCGATGGTGGTGCCTGCACGCACTCGCCGCAAGCCTTTGAGCCGCGACAGGCTGACGGCTATCCTCATGCTGCTGCCCTCAATGATCGCGGTGGGGCTGTTTGTGTATGGCTTTATTGCGTGGAACGGGTGGGCATCGCTCACCAACTGGCGCGGCATCGGGGTGATGAACCAGGTGGGGCCGGTGCGCTTTCCCGCCGCCGACTTCGTGGGCCTGAGCAATTACGAGCGCCTGTTTGGTGACAACCGGTTCCTCACGGACCTGCGCAACAACGGGATCTTCACGCTGGCGTTCCTGGTAGCCTGCATCGTGCTCGGCCTGGGGCTGGCAATCCTGCTGGACCGCAAGATCAAGGGCGAGAGCCTCTTCCGTAACGTCTTCCTCTTCCCGATGGCCCTCTCCTTCGTGGTCACAGGCACCATCTGGCGCTGGGTCTTCCTGGACCAGCCGTTCGCGTGGGTGATTGACCGTAACCTGGCGCTACCCGCCGTCACCGTGGCCGCCGTGTGGCAGATGTCGGGCTTCACGATGGCGATGTTCCTGGCGGCGCTGCGCAGCATCCCGGAGGAGTTGCGGGAGGCCGCGCGGGTGGACGGGGCGACCGAGTTCCAGGTTTACCGGCGGGTCGTGCTGCCCATTATCAACCCCATCGTGCTGTCCGCCCTCATCATCCTGGGGCACATCTCGCTCAAGATATTCGACCTTATTTACGTTATGACCGGAGGTAGCCAGACGCTCGGCTTCGCTACGGACGTGCCCTCGATTTACATGTTCCAGCTAGCCTTCCGCGACGACCTGTTTGCGCGCTCGGCTGCCATATCGGTAATCATGCTGGTGTTCGTGGCTGTAGTGATAGTGCCCTACCTGATAACCAACCTCAGACAGGAGGCCGAAGCATGAGCGCGCCTCCCGCAACTCTCTCGACCTCCAGGGAAGAAGGTAAGTCCCGGTTCAACCTCGGCTGGGTCTTCTATCTCATCCTGGTCGTGATGATGGTGTTCTTCCTGGTGCCGGTGTACGTGGCGGTAGTGACGGCGCTGAAGGGTATGGAGGAAGTTTCGCGCGGCAACCCCTGGTCGCTGCCCACCTCGCCTACGCTCGCCAACTTCGGCAACGCCTGGGAGCTACTGAAGAACGGCTTCATCAACAGCGTGATTCTGTCGGTGCCGGGGGTGGCTATATCGTCGGTGCTGGGCAGTCTGAACGGCTACGTGCTGTCGAAATGGAAGTTCCGAGGCTCGAATACGATTTTCACGCTTCTGCTGTTCGGCATGTTCATCCCGTACCAGAGCGTGCTCATCCCCCTGGTGCAGTTCCTCCAGAGCATCCAGCTATTCGCCACTATACCCGGCCTGATACTGGTGCATGTCGTCTACGGCATCCCGATTGTCACGCTCATCTTCCGCAACTACTACGCGAGCGTGCCCAACGAGCTAGTCGAGTCGGGCACGATAGACGGGGCGGGCTTCTTCGGCATATACAGGCACATCGTGCTGCCGGTGAGCGTGCCCGCCTTCGTGGTGGTGCTCATCTGGCAGTTCACGGCCATCTGGAACGAGTTCCTCTTTGCCGTCACGCTCAACAGCAACCCGGCCACTCAGCCTATCACCGTCGCGCTGGCGGGGCTTGGCTCCAGCCAGGCAGGCACCGACTACGGCATGCAGATGGCAGGCTCGCTGATTACCGCCCTGCCCACGCTGCTGGTCTATATCTTCCTCAGCCGCTACTTCATCAGGGGCTTGCTGGCAGGCTCGGTGAAGGGGTAGACGGGGTGCAGGGGTACGCCCCTGACGGGGTTTGGGGTGTCCCACAATTCCCACTTTACTATTCTTTCAAAGAGAACCGTTATTAGATGGCATGTCCGACAGGAGCTGCGCCAGGGCAATTGCAGGCTCCCAGCCGTAGCCGTGGTCCTCGATACTCCACCACGCGGACAAGACAGCCTGCGACAGGGTCCAGCCGTGCAAGCGCGCCTTCTCAATCCCCAGTTCCTCCGACAGTTGGTCAAGCCGCCGGGCGACGAAGCGCCTAGCGTCAGGCCCGGTGAGTGGCTCGGGTAGCCGGTTGCGCATGAGGGCGCCGACTTCGTAGGCCGGTTCGCCCACCAGCCCCTTTGGGTCGATAGCCAGCCAGGGTTGGCGTTCGGCGGACAGGATGTTGTCGTGGTGTAGGTCGCCGTGCAGGAGCACCTGTCCGGTCGTGGAGGCTAACAGGTCTGTGAAGAGGGTCTCGGCTTCCTCCACCAGACGGGAGGGGAGAGGGCCCGTGGAGCCGCCGAAGCGCTCTCGCAACCTTCCAAGCCCTGCTGCCCATTTAGCGACGGTGGGGAAGGTGTGTTCCGGGGGCGCGGGACGCCACAATTGGCTCATGACCTCTGCGGCTATGGTGGTGGCCTGCTCGTCGTCTGTCATCTGGGAGAGGGCCGTGCCTGGCTTGAGTCTCTCCAGCAGCAGGATGCCTCTTCCCCGGTCGAAATCTAGCAGTTGGGCGATGCCGTGCCCATCGTAGAGCCGCAACGCCTCCATTTCCGACATAAGCTCGGCGCTTGGGTATCCTACCTTCAGGACTATCTCTGTGCCATCGCTGCGCACAGCAGGCGCGACGTAGTTGTAGGACAGCGGGAAGGGCGGCATTACCGCCAGCGACCACCGCTGCACGCAGTAAGCAAGCAGGGAGGGTAGTTGGTCCAGCCACTCGACGCCTGCGGTGCCGTAGACCTCTTGCATGGTGCGGGCGAAACCAGGGGGGATTTGGTTCATGTGGAGTTAGTGCGTAGCGGTTGATGAAGATTAACACCTTAACGGGGCAATACTGTAGGGGCAGGCACGGGGGCCTGCCCCTACAGAGGGTCATGCGCTACCGTCACGCGTAGTCCGGTCCTTGCCGATTCTGCCAGGGCGTCCAGCACGCGCATATTCGCCAGGCTGTCTTCCAGGGTATAGCTCAGGCTGGTGTCGTTCAGCACGGCATCAGCGAAGTGCTCGACCATGAGTTGGTACTCGTTTCCACCCGGCGCGCTTACTTGCTCGACCCTGCCTGCCTTGTCGGCTTTGTCAACGATGATAGTAGTGTCTTCGTCACCCATGCGGAAGGGCTGCGTCACGCGAATGAGGCCGTCCGTGCCGGATACTTCCAGCTTCTGCTGCATGGACGTGCCGACCTGGAAGCTGCAATCAATGACCCCTAGCACACCGTTGGGGAACTCCAGGGTACCCACCAGGGACGTATCTACTCCCTCTTCCGACCAGACGGCACTAGCAGTCACCGCCCGAGGCATCATACCAACCACCAGGCTCGCTATGTTGACGCAATAGCAGCCGACATCCAGCAACGCCCCGCCGCCTAACTCCTTGCTCAGCCGTACGTCGTTGGAGCGACTCAACAAGAAGTCGAAGGTTGCCCTCACGATCTTGGGCTCGCCTATGGCTCCTTCTGCTATAAGCTGCCGGACGCGCTCGGTTTGCGGGTGGAAGCGGTACATGAAGGCTTCCATCACCTTTACTCCGCTCCTCCGTTGGGCGGCTATTAGCTCCTCTACATGCGCCGCGTTGGTGGCGATGGGCTTCTCGCACAGCACGTGCTTGCCATGTTCGGCGGCGCGTATGCTCCATTCGACGTGCAAAGCGTTGGGTAGAGGGATGTACACAGCGTCTATGATGTCTGAGGCAAGCATTTCGTCGTAACTGCTGAAGTAGCGCTGTAGACCACGCGCTTGTGCCCAATCCCGTGCTTTTGCCGTATCCCGGCTAGCAACCGCCACCAACTCGCTATTGCCAGCTTTCAGGAGGCCCGGTAGCACCGTGTCGGCTATTCGCGCCGTACCGAGCACGCCCCAACGCACTTTTCTGCCTGGCATACTAACTCCTTGCCTGTGCGGGCACGACTATCTGCCGGAAGCGACGGGCTGCATCCCTGGGCGCTTTGCCGTGGCTACGTGCCCAAGTGCCTGCTCCAGCACCTCTAGCGCGCGGTCTAGTTGGTCCCTGGTGATTACCAGCGGCGGCTGTATTCTCACTACGTTGCCGTACACGCCACCGACGCCTACCAGCACCCCGTTTTGCAGGCAGTAAGCTCTTATCGCCTCCGCCTGTGCGACCGCCGGGGTGAGCGCTTCGTCCGCGACCAACTCTATGCCTATCATCAGGCCCATGCCGCGTACTTCGCCTATGATGGGGAATTGCCCCTGCATGCCGCGCAACCTCGTCATGACGTACTCGCCATCCTGCCGGGCCTTGTCAGAGAGACCCTCGCGCTGTATGAACTCGATGTTCGCCAGGGCAGCGGCGCACGACACGGGGTTGCCGCCGAATGTCGAAAGGTGGTCGCCCGGCCTGAACGCCGCCGCTATTTCGTCTCGCGTGGTGAAGGCCCCGAGGGGGAAGCCATTGGCGATGCCCTTGGCTGTCACTATGATGTCGGGTTCGACGCCGTAGTGCTCTATCGCGAACATAGCCCCGGTGCGCCCGAAGCCTGTCTGCACCTCGTCGGCGATGAAGAGGATGTCGTGCTTGTCGAGTACGCGCTTCACCGCCTGGAAGTAGTTCGGGGGAGGCACGATAAGCCCGCCTTCCCCAAGCAGAGGCTCGGCTATGAAGGCGGCTACGTCGTCGGACGTGGAATATTGGATAACGTCCTCTATCGCCTGCGCGCACTGCTCGCCTAGCTCTTCGGGGTCGTTGGTGCTGGAGCGGAAGAGGTAAGGGGCGGGTGCGAAAGCCACGCCCGGCGCGTATGGCCCGCCCCGGCGTTTGCGGCCCGCGTTCCCCGTGATGCTGAGGGCACCCCAGGTGCGGCCGTGGAAGCTGTGGGTGAGCGAAATAATCTCGGTCTTGCCGGTGTACAGCCGCGCCAGCTTTACCGCCCCTTCGATAGCCTCCGCGCCGCTGTTGGCGAAGAAGCTCTTCTTGAGACGGCCCGGCGTTATCTGCGCCATCGTCTCGGCCAGGTCGCCCACGGGCTGCGTGTAGTAGATGTAAGAAGCAGAATGGACCAGCTTTTCCATCTGCTCCCTGGCGGCGGCCAGCACTTCAGGGTTGCAGTGCCCCGCGTTGACCACCGATATGCCCGCGAAGCAGTCGATGTAGTCTCTACCGGCCTCGTCGGTTACGATAGCCCCCAACGCTCGTTCTATGACGATTGGCTGCACGGCCTTCACAAAGCCGGTGATAACGTACTCACGGTACTTATCGACTGTGTCGCTCATCGGTAGCTCCTTTGCTGTGGACGATGGACTATAGACGATGGACGATGGTAAACGCCTCTATCGTCCATCGTCTATCGTCCATCGTCCCCTCTCAGAACTTGCGCGACCACTCGCTCGGCCAGCGTTCGATTACCACTTTCTTTTCGGTGTAGAACTCCACCGCGTCTCGGCCCTGGCCGTGCAGCACCCCCAGGAAGCTGTCTTTCCAGCCGCTGAAGGGGAAGTAGGCCATCGGGGCCGCGACGCCGATGTTGATGCCGATGTTGCCCGCGGGCGCTCTGTAGCGGAACTCGCGGGCCGCCGCCCCACTGCTCGTGAATATAGAGGCTGCGTTGCCGTAGCGGCTGCGGGCGAGGATGTCTATCGCGTCGTCCACTGTGTCGGCGTGGATGAGGCTGAGGACGGGGCCGAATATCTCCGTCTTCTGCAACTCGCTGTCGGGGTGCACGCCGTCAAGCACGGTGGGCCTGACGAAGTTGCCGCTCTCGTAGCCTGATATGGCGGGATTGCGGCCGTCGAGCAGCACCCGCGCGCCTTCACCTGCGCCCTTGGCTATAAGCCCCTGTATGCGGGATTTGCTTTCCGCCGTGATTACCGGCCCCATCTGCACGCCCTGTTCGAGGCCGTAGCCCACCTTGAGCGAGCCTGCCACCTCTGCTATGGCGTCTCGGAAGGTGTGCTGCGCCTCGCCCACTGTGACGGCCACCGACACGGCAAGGCACCGCTGTCCCGCGCAGCCGAACGCGCTATCGCTGACGATTTTGGTCGCCATCTCCAGGTCGGCGTCGGGCAGCACCACCGCGTGGTTCTTGGCCCCGCCCTGGCACTGCACGCGCTTGCCGTTTTGCGCTGCTTTTGCGTAGATATACCGGGCGACGGGTGTAGAGCCTACGAAGCTGATGGCCTGCACTTCGGGGTGGTCGAGCAGTGCGTTTACTGCTTCCTTGCCTCCATTGACGAGGTTCAGCACGCCGGGCGGCAAATGTAGCTCCTCCATCAGCTTGAAGACGTGCCCCATCGTCATAGGCACCCGCTCGGAGGGCTTGAGGATGAAGGCGTTGCCGCAGGCGATGGCGTAGGGCAGGAACCAGAAGGGGATCATCACCGGGAAGTTGAAAGGCGTGATGGCGGCGACTACACCCAGCGGCTGGCGGATCATAAACTCGTCTATGCCCGCCGCCACGTCCTCCAGGTTGTAGCCTTGCATGAGCGTGGGGATGCCGCACGCCACCTCTACGTTCTCGATGCCCCGGCGTATCTCGGCCCGCGCTTCATCGAGGGTCTTGCCGTTCTCCATAGTGACCAGGCGCGCTATATCTTCAAGGTTCTCTTCGAGTAGCTGTTTGAGCTTGAAGAGGTACTGGATGCGCTCTTCCGGCGGGGTCCTGCGCCACTTAGGGAAAGCCGCCGACGCCGCTTCCACCCCTTGTGCGACTTCGGCCTGCCCCGCGAGAGGCACCCGCGCCAGCAACTCGCCGGTTGAGGGGTTGGTGACATCCCTCACTTCGCTGGTGTTGGGGTTGGACCACCCGCCGTTGATGTAATTAGGCAAAAGAAGGCTTGTAGTCATGGCTTTTGACCTGCACTTTATAGGCTGTGGGGTGTCTTGATGGACGATAGTTGTCTGTCATTATACACCACGGGCACCGGGCAGACAGACCTAATGTCTTTGCTTACAAAGCAGTTCCGCAAGGTAGGAGTGCTTCAATCTGGAATACCTAGAGGCGGCTTTGTCATTTCGAACGCAGTGAGAAATCTCGTCCCTCACAACCCAAGTACCACCGTTCTATTTGTATTATAGTGGCTCAGGAAAGGGGCAGCATCGGGGTGAGGGACGAGATTTCTCACTCCGTTCGAAATGACAATGGGGGGCTTTGGCTCAAGGAGCCGGGAGGGGTCAAGAATCCCCTTGTCTTTTATAATAGGAGCGAACAACTCACTGCTAACCCGATTGCTTGTGGTTGTTATTCTTGGCTGTGAAAGAGGAACCATTCATGTACGTCTTTGACACAGATATTTCGAGTGCGGTAGCCCAGGACGGCGCGCGCTCCGATGCCTCACCTGACAAGCAGGAGCCTGTGGAGGGGCCGCTTTCCCCGGAGCTGCTGGACAAGATGGTCCGCTACTGGAACGCCTCCAACTACCTCACGGTGGGGCAGATATACCTCCAGGAGAACCCCCTTATTCGCGACCCCTTGCGCCCGGAGCAGATCAAGCCACGCCTGCTGGGACACTGGGGCACCTCGCCCGGCCTCAACCTGATTTACGTGCACCTGAACCGGCTCATCAAGGAACAGGATGCCAACGTAATCTACCTGGCGGGGCCTGGACATGGGGGCCCGGCTATCATAGCGCAGGTCTACCTCGAGGGCACCTACTCCGAAATCTACAGCGAGGTCACCGAGGACACCGCGGGCATCCGCCAACTGTTCCGCCGCTTCTCGACCCCCGGCGGCGTGCCCAGCCACGTGAGCGTGCCCACCCCGGGCTCAATACACGAGGGCGGCGAGCTTGGCTACGTGCTCACCCACGCGTTCGGCGCGGCCTTCGACAACCCCGACCTGATCGTGGCGGCGGTCGTGGGCGACGGTGAGGCTGAGACCGGGCCGCTCATGGGCTCGTGGCAGGGTATCAGCTTCCTCAACCCCGTGCGCGACGGCGCGGTGCTCCCCATCCTGCACCTCAACGGCTACAAGATCGCAGGCCCCACCGTGCTCGGGCGGTCGAGCAACGAGGACGTGCGCTCGCTACTGGAAGGCTTCGGCTACGAGGTGCACTTCGTGGAGGGCGACGACGTGCCCCGCGTGCACCAGGAGTTCGCCGCCACGCTCGACACTTGCTACGCCCGCATCCGCGAGATACAACAGGATGCCCGCACCAACGGCTTCTCTGGCCGCCCGCGCTGGCCCGTAATTGTGTTGTGTACGCCTAAAGGCTGGACTGGGCCGGAGGAAATAAACGGTCTGCCGGTGGAGGGCACGTTCCGCTCGCATCAAGTGCCGCTCCACGGGGTGAAGAAGAACCCGGAGGAGCTTGCGTTACTGGAGGAGTGGCTGCGCAGCTACGGGCCGGACGACCTGTTTGACGAGAACGGCAGGCTGGTGCCGGAACTGCGGGCGCTCGCTCCCGAAGGCGTGCGCCGCATGGGGGCCAACCCGCACGCTAACGGCGGCAAGCTATTGGTGGACCTCAACCTACCCGATTTCCGCGATTACGCCATCCCTGTAGAAGCGCCCGCCAGCGAACGGCGCGAATCGACGCGGCAGTTAGGCCGGATGATGCGCGACATCTTCAAACTGAACGCCGAGCAGGCCAACTTCCGGCTCTTCTGCCCCGACGAAACGCACTCCAACCGGCTGGACAACGTATTCGAGGTGGAGAACCGCTGCTTCGTAGGCAGGACCATCCCCCTGGACGAACACGTATCGCCCACGGGTCGCGTGATGGAGATACTGAGCGAGCACAACTGCGAGGGCTGGCTTGAAGGCTACCTGCTCACGGGGCGGCACGGCCTCTATGCGACCTATGAGGCGTTCGCTATGGTGTCGGCCTCCATGACGGTGCAGCACACCAAGTGGCAGCAGGAGGGCATAGAGCTACCCTGGCGCGACTCGATTGCCTCCCTGAACATCCTGCTCACCTCTACGTCCTGGCGCAACGACCACAACGGCTTCTCCCACCAGGGGCCGGGCCTCATCGACGTGATGCTCTCCAAGCGGGGCACGGTCACTCGCATCTACCTGCCGCCGGACGCCAACTGCCTGCTGTCCGTGGCCGACCACTGCTTCCGCAGCCGCAACTACGTCAACCTGATCGTAATCGACAAGCAGCCACAGTTGCAGTACCTGAGCATGGAGGACGCGATAGAGCACTGCGCCAGGGGTGCTTCGGTGTGGGAGTGGGCGGGCAACGACATGGGTCTTGAGCCGGACGTGGTGCTGGCCTGCGCGGGCGATATACCCACGATGGAGACGCTGGCCGCCGCCTGGTGGCTGCGCAAGAACATCCCCGAGCTGAAGGTGCGCGTGGTGAACGTGGTGGACCTGATGACGCTCTTCCCGCGCTCGGTGCACCCGCACGGCATGAGCGAGACCGACTTCGTCAACACGTTCACCGCCGATAAGCCGATAGTCTTTGCGTTCCACGGCTACCAGCGCGCGATACACCAGTTAGTGCATGGCCGCCCGAACGCCGACCGCTTCCATGTGCGCGGCTTCAACGAGCAGGGCACGACTACCACCCCGTTCGACATGGTGGTGCTCAACGAGATGAGCCGCTACCACCTTGCCATCTCCGCGCTGAAGTACGCCCCGAGGGTGCGCGGGCTTGCCGCCCCGCTGGTGGACGAGTGTACCACGCTCATACAGCGGGCCGTGCAGTACTCCCGCGAGCACTTCGAGGACATGCCGGAGATCCGCGACTGGGTGTGGTCTAAGCCTTAGAACTGCTAACTGGAATCCATCTCAAAACTGACACTATGGAATATTAGCACTAGAGTCGGCCTTTGTCATTTCGAACGCAGTGAGAAATCTCGTCCCTCAGCACACAGCTACACCTTTCCTATAGCCGCACAGTCACACAGTCACACAGCCCCACAGGAAACGGGTAACATCCCGGTGTAGGACGAGATTTCTCACTGCGTTCGAAATGACAAGGGCGGGGCTTTGGTCCTGATGTTCCACACCGTTGTTTATAAGATAGCCTCCAGAGGTAATTGCGAAGAGGACAGGTCCCGCGCGGGACCTGTCCTCTTGCTTGTTGCCGGTGCTATGCCATTTCTTGCGTCACGGCACGATGTATATATTTACACCGATAAGGCCGGTATCGGAAGTGGGGAAGAAAACAATGGGTGCGCTCCGCAACTTCGGTAGAGGCTCGCCACCGTTAGCCTGGGTCACAGCGGCCACTCGCAGGGGCGTTTTCTTGCCATTCTTCTCGATTAGCTGGGCGCTTGCCATGTAATCGCCCAAGGGTATGTCCCACAGGTTCCAATTGTCAAGTTCAGCAGGCGGCACCTGGAAGACGATAGGTTGCCCGGTGCTGCCGTCGAAGAGGGGGCCGTCCGGCTTGAGAGTTAGCTCTATGGTCGAACCTGCGGGGAATTCGTGGCTGTGCCAGGGCGCTTCGCCGTGCATCATCTCCAGGTGGTAGAGGTCGCCCAGCGAGGCATAGCCGCCGTAGTAGTATATAGCGGTGTTGGGGCTGTCCTTAGCGAACGGTGAGGGGCCTTGTATCCTCCATACGAAATCCTTTACCACGCCTTCCCCGCTGTAATGAGCTATGCCATCGACATTGTCCACCGGCCACACCGGCAGCCTGTACGTCCGGTCCTTGTACTGCATCCGGTAATAGCCATAGATGCGGTAGATGCCATCGGGCACATGAATGGAGTAGTGGCCGTCGGGTCCCGTGCGCGTGTCGAAATTGGCCCGCTCACCCGCGGTGGAGGTGCCGTGGATGGTGATTGGCACGTCGGCCAACGGCTTGCCCCTGGTGTCGGTCACTTTGCCCTTGATGACGCCCGGCTCGGGAGCGCCGGAGGGTTGGTTCACCACAGTGGGCATGGGTGTCGCCTGCTGGGGGACCTCTTCTGTGGGCGCGGGTGCGGGGCTTGCCTCAGTGTCTACAATCGCGCCGCTGATGTTCCAGTCGCCTTTGTCGAAGTCGCCGCTGGGGTTGTCCTCCCACACCACGGTGTTGCCGCTGATACGGGGCGCGCCCTGACCGCCCGGACCCACAAATACGGGGAACTCCTGCCCGGTCTCCAGGCTGGCACCATACACATCGACGTTGGTGCCGTTGTTGGCGCTATCGGGTTCGTTGCGCCAGTCCGACCAGACGACCAGGCTGCCGGAGACGGAGGGCATCAATTGGCTGCCGGGCGCTTCGGCAACGGCGAACTCCTGTTTGGCGACCATGTCGTACCCGTAAATATCGCTGTCACCGTTGCGCCAGTCGGTCCACACAACTGTGTTGCCGGAGATTGCCGGGTGCAGTTGGGTGCTCGGCTCTTTAGTGATGACGAACTCTTTTTTGGTGGCGATGTCGTACCCGTAGATGTTCGAGTTAAAACCGTCCTTCTTCGGCTCGTTGCGGTAGTCCGCCCACACGATCATCTTGCCGTTGGTCACGGGGCCTGTTTGTAGGCCGGGCGCGCGGGTCACCAGCGTTTCTTTGCCGGTGCGGATGTTGTACATGTAGATATCGCCGGAAGCCAGGTCGGTCGCGCTCTTGGCGTTGCGGAAATCGGCCCACACAATGATGTCGCCCGACACGTCGGGGTATATCTGGGACTTAGCAGCCGCCGTCACGGTGAACACCTTGCCCGAAGTCAGGTCCGCGCCCAGGATGTTCAGGTTGTTGTTGGCGTCGTAAATAGAACCGTTTCTGCTGGCTTTGCGCCCGTCCACCCACACCACAGTCTTGCCGTCGGTGGATGGCATGTACGAAGGTACGTTGCCCTGAGAGATGGCAGTGGCTTTGCTGCCCGGCTTCGACAGGTCCACCGACATAATGCGGCAGCCTTTATTCGTGCACTCGTCATATACTACAACGCTGCCTGCGATCCTGGCCCACACCTGGCTGTTGGGGCCGTCCGCCACGGTTATGGTATCGGTCACCGCCTGCGTAGCGGGGGCAGCAGCGCCGGCCCTCACCCCCGAAAAGGCCATAGCCGGCACCATGCCGGCTAACATGACCATCGCGAACAGCCAGCGCGTGGCACGTGGCAGTCTTTTGAATGCCTTCTTCATTAATTCCTTCCTTTATGCTTGATTTTTGATTAATTTGATTGTTTTGCTCTATGGCGCACATGAGTTTGAGTCCAGCCTGTATCACGGGTCCGGTAAATCTCGATGCCGTATTCTAGCAAGCCGCTGCTTTAGGCAGAAGGCTTTTGTGTTACAGGAACCTATACAAGAAGAGCTACATTTTACGTTACAGGAGGGTTTAGCAAGGAGAGGTGCGCGCCTGGGTGCTATTTGAAGCTATGCCGCAATGCTACCCGCGCGGCCTCCCAGCCGCACAGGCCGTGCACGCCGCCGCCGGGTGGGGTGGACGACGAGCAGATGTACACGTCGCGGGCGGGGGTGGTGTAGGGGATGGGGCGCACGGCGGGCCGGGTGAAAAGCTGGCGCAGGTCCTGCACGCCGCCGTTGATGTCGCCGCCGATGTAGTTGGCGTTGTAGCTGTGTATGTCAGCGGTAGACATAGCGTGGCGGGCCAGTATGCGGTCGCGAAAGCCGGGGGCGAACCGCTCTATCTGCGCTTCGATGCGGGCGGTCATATCTACTGTGGAGCCGTTGGGCACGTGGCAGTAGGCCCAGACGGTATGCTTGCCCTCCGGGGCGCGGGTGGGGTCGAACAAGCTCTGTTGGGCGACGAGCACGAACGGCCTGGGGTGGTGCCTGCCGTGCGACATCGCGTGCTCGGAGGCGGCTATCTCGTCCAGTGT
>DASVRN010000152.1:0-23392 GCA_036388595.1 Chloroflexia bacterium | reverse complement strand
AGGGCGAATATGCCGGCCAGGAGCAGCAGAGCCAGCACGATAGCGGCGATGAGCGCGGGCCAGGGGTTGTAGCCGCCCGTGGCTTCGCCCGCCGCGATGGTGATGGGTGCGCGGGTGATCTCGCTGCTCAGCCAGGTGAAGAGGCCGTTCAGCGTGGCCGCCAGGGTCACGCCTACGGGCATCCACCAGGAGGGCATGGCGTCGATCTTGTTGCGGCCCAGGAAGTACCCGGTCAAGCCGCCGAGCGAGCCTGCCACGAGCGCGGTGACCACGATATTGATCACGCCCACGCCTAGGTTGACGCCGCCGCTGCCGATGACGTTCATGATATTGAGCATCGTGCCGTAGCCGAGGCCTATCGCCGTGCCGTAGATGACGCCGTCCATACGCTGGTCGAACTCGGTGGAGTAGTACATGCTGAAGCGGATGCCCGCGTACTTGAGGAACTCCTGGATGAAGCCGACCACCAGGATCGAGCCGAGGATATTGGTCAGCATGTTGTTGCCGAGCCACTCGGGTGCGCGGAAGAAGCCGTTGATGAGCGGCTCACCGATAGAGGCCGCCAGGAGCGCGCCGAGTATCGCCATGAGCACCACGTACACAGTCGGTTCCGGCTCCTCCCGGTCCTGGACGTAGAAGAGGAACAGCCAAATGGCCGCCGGGATAATCGCCAGCACCACGCTTGTGCCCACGAGGCCGAAGCCCTCAAGGGTGGGGTTGGTGGTCATGACGATCAACTCGACGATACCTACGTAGATGAGCATCCCGACGAGCGCGGCGATTTCGGTCACCCACTGGCCCGACCTTCTGCTCCTTGCCTGGAAAAGTTGCATAGAAAACCTCCCGATAGTATTGGGGGCGAGACTGTGGAGTTCTGCGCTCACGTGGCAGGACAACACATGTCCGCATAAGTTGGCCGTGAAGCGCGTGCAGAAAAGCACGCAGCATCATATGATAGCTTGAGGAGAAGCTACGTGCAGGCACTAATATATCTTTTTCTTATCGCGTTGTCAATAGGTATAAAGATGTAACGGGCATCAATTTGCCGGAGAGGATATGCTGTGTGCGGAAGCGTATGTGAGGGACAACGCCCTTCAGCCTGGGTAATGCAAGGCACAGGTGGCAAAGGACGATGCGGGGATAAGTGGTAACGGGACAATGTCGCCAGCCGACGCCCGGCGATTGAAATCGCGGGCTACACCTTGCGAAGTCCGCCCTGCGGCGGACTCCTTTAGCAACATTTTCGCCCCAACAGAAACTCTTTGGAACAGCCCCAGTCCCCGAAGGGGGACTTTGCAAACTGTAGCCCGCGATTTCAATCGCCGGGCGTCGGCTGGCGACATTGTCATCCCTACTGCGTCACCTCTACTGCATCACCTCTACTGCGTCACCTCTACTGCGTCACCTCTACTGCATCACCTCTACTGCATCACCTCTACTGCATCACCCCTATTGCTTCCAAGAATCTACCCGATCAAGGGAAGCTATATAATACCTCACCATGAAATACCTCGACGCCGAGCAGACCCGCCAACTTCTCCCTTACTCCGCCCTTGCCGACTCCCTGCGTGCTGTGCTGGTCGACAAGCGAGCGGGCAAGGCTCACGCGCCGGTGCGCACCTCCATGCCTCTGCCGGGTGGCTCCGGCGATGCCGTGCTGCTGCTAATGCCCGCGCATGATGAGCGGCTGGCAATTACCAAGCTGGTTACTGTACACCCAGGCAATGCCAGGCGTGGTGTGCCCGTGGTGCAGGGTGAAGTGCTCGTGATGGACGTAACTACGGGGGAACGGTTGGCGCTGCTGGACGGCACGGTGGTGACGGCGAGGCGAACGGCTGCCCTGTCCTTGCTGGCCGCCCGGTTGCTGGCCCCTGAGCCCGGTGGCGCGCTGTTGGTCGTAGGCTCTGGCACGCAGGCGCGGTCCCATATGGAGGCTATGCGCGAGGGACTGGGGATAGAGACAGTTTACATAACTTCTAAGAGCGTGGCACATGCGGAGGCGCTTGCCAGCTACGGGCGGGAACTTGGCCTGGATGCGCAGGCCGTCAGCACGCCCGGTGAGGTGCTATCGCGGGTGAGCCTCATCGTGACCGCCACTACCAGCACGAGGCCCGTGCTACCCCCGAACGTGCGCGAAGATGCCTTCATCGCCGCCGTGGGTGCCTATACGCCCTCTATGGCAGAGTTGCCACCGGAACTGGTGCGCCGCGCAAGGCTGTTCGTGGACACACTGGAAGGGGCCGAGGCCGAGGCGGGCGACCTCATCCAGGCGGGGATTGACTGGTCGCAGGTGACCCCTCTAGAGCAGGCCCTCCACATAGGGAGGCCGGAGAGCGGCCCCATCATCTTCAAGAGCGTCGGGCACGCCCTGTGGGACCTGGCAGCCGCTCGGTTGGCCGTGGGTTCGCTGTAGAGGCACGGTGCATGGCACCCAGGTTGGTTAGCCCCTCCGCTCCCTGTCGCGGGACCAAAGAGACTCCTGTCATCCTGAGCACAGCGAAGGATCAGGTGGGTAGACTAGAGTCTTCAACATTGGGGATGCTGTCAGCAAGAGAAACACTGGTCCTGTATAAGGAAGAGTCAAGAACGGGCCACTGATCCTTCGCTACGCTCAGGATGACAGAGAGTCATTTGGTCCTCTGCGTCGGGCGATGAGACTGCCGGAGCAGGCCGCAACGCCTCCTGCCCTACGACCCTTCGTATCGACCTGGGGAGGGTTCGCGCAGGCGCAGGGCCAGCAGGAACGGCACCACTCCCAGAGCCAGGCCTACGGCACCTACGGTCAGGTAGCCAGCGCCGCCCAGCAGCAGTCCGCCTGTCAGCGAGGCCAGCGCGCCGGTGAGGCCCACCAGCAGGTCGTTCGCACCCATCGCGCGGCCCCTCTCCTGGGGACGGGTGACGTCAGCCAATATCGCGTTGCCCGCCACGAAGCAGAGGCTCCAGCCCAGGCCGACCATGAAGAGGCTCGCGCCGTTGTAGAGGGGGCTTTCAAACAGAGGAGCGGTCAACGCCCCACTGACGTAGATGAACGCCCCGCCCATGATGACCGCGCGCCTACCGAGACGGTCGGCTACCCTGCCTATTAGCAGCGATAGCCCCAGCATGCCGATGAAGTGCCCCGTCATCACCCCGTACACCGAATCTCCGTGGCCGTGGAGCTTCAGGCTGAGCGAGGCGGTCACCATGAGCATCACCATGCCCGCCTGCACCAGCGCGGTGGTAGCCACAGCGACAATCACGGGCCGCAGCCGCAGTATCTCGCCCAGGGACCGGGCCGGGGCCGCCGACATAGCGGCATCGCCTGCCGAGATCTCACCTGGGAAGTAGTGTTCCAGGTCGGCGGCTATGCGGCGCGGGTCGGGGCGAATGGCGGCAATGGCGGCGATAGCCAGCGTGCTGAAGGCTGGCAATATGAGCCAGGGCAGTGTGATTTGCAGCCTGGTGGTGCCTGAGCCTGTGACCAGCCCCAGGAGCATCGGCCCGAATATGGCCCCTACGGCCCCGCCCATGAACACCAGGCTCATGCCCCCGGCGCGCCTGGCGGCAGGGTACATGTCGGCGGCCGCCGATCTTGCCAGCAGAATAGCGCCCGTGCCCGCGCCCATCAACAGCTCGCCCAGCAGGAAGCCCGCGAAGATACCCCACAGCAGCGACATGCCCGCGACAACGCTGCCCAGCCCCGCCAACGCCTGACCCGCAGCCAGCACGGGTTTCCTGCCCAGCCTGTCGGTCAGTCGCCCCGCGAAGGGTGCCGCGAAGGCAGAGGCTACGGCGAAGAGGGTGACGGGTATCCCCGCCCACTGCGGGTCGCCGGTCAGCTCGAAGGCCGCGATGCTGCTCAGCGTGGCTTGCATTTGCAGCCCCAACCACCCCACGCCCTGCGCCACCGCCAACAGCAATGTATTGCGCCGCACAAGCGCCGGCACCTCGGCCTGGACGTAAGTTGTAGTGGTGGTAGCAGACATGGGTGGACGATGGACGATGGACGATGGACGATGGACGATGGACGAGAGGAGACGGAACCGCCAAGACGCAAAGGACGCTAAGAACGCGCCAAGGTTTAGGATTGTTGGGATAGATGCTGCATGGTACCTACTACTCAGTCCTCAGTCCTCATCACTCCTATCGTCCATCGTCTATCGTCCATCGTCCCATTTGACAAACCGCCGCCTGTCTTGGACAATTGACTGATAGACTCGGTATTGTCAGGCGTGTATCGGGCGCTTTACCGCCTGTGTGTCGCTCCGTCGTTTCCATGCCATCTTACCACCGGCGATGTAAGGAGTCCAGCTACTATGTCAGTCAGGCCGGGAGGCTTTGGACCTTCCTATTTTAGTGCAGCCCGTGCCGGCGGAGGCCGTTTCGCGCGGCCCATTGGCCTGTTCTGGGGCGTGCTGTCGCTGTGCGTGGCTGTGCTGTTGCTCG
Organism: Chloroflexia bacterium; assembly: GCA_036388595.1. Lineage (GTDB taxonomy): Bacteria > Chloroflexota > Chloroflexia > QHBQ01 > JADMIH01 > JADMIH01. The sequence continues at coordinate 18,967 of DASVRN010000152.1, read as the reverse complement.
CGGGGCCTCTTGCCGTGGGTGCCAAGGAGCCTGTAGCTTCAGGGGGAGCGCCCGGAAAGTCTGCTCCCGGTACTGCCTCCGGCACTATGCCGAGTGGGGCCTACTCCGATGCTGGCGGCCCAGCCGGTATCGAACCTGCCGCGCCTAACATGGAGGGTGGCCCCGATGCGTTTGGCTACACTTTTGCTGACGACCGCGACCCCGGCGGGCCAGTTTACAACTTCATTGCAGGTAATACAAAGATTGCCGACAGCGCGTGGCTGACACCTACGTCCATTCTGAATTCTGCGGGCGCTCTGGACGATGGTGTTTACACCCACACGTTGCCATTCTCTTTCAACTTCTACGGTGCGGTCTACAATCAGGTACGCATCAGCACAAACGGCAATATCCATTTCGGGGATGCGAACGCCTGGATACCGCGCCACAACAATGGCAATGAATGCGTGCCTTCTAACACCCAGTTCGCCCCTAAGGCCATGATTGCCCCACTATGGTACGACTTCGTTATTCCCTCGGGCGCTGGCGATACGGCAGGTGTGTTTCTCCGCACGGAGGGTACCTCCCCCAACCGTACCTTCATTGTTGAATGGCGCAATGTGGAGAAATATGGTGAGTCGAGTACCAAGGCAACTTTTGAGGTTATCCTCAGTGAAAACGGACAAATAACCTTTCAATATCAGCAACTACTTGGGGAAACAGTGGCAGGCTCTGAGGGTGTCGTAGGCATCCAGAACGCCGATGGGACGGTCGGCCTGAAGTACTCCTGCTATGAGTCTGTGCTGGTCCCGAACCGGGCCATTCGCTTCAGAATCGTGCAGGCTGCCTTCTTGCGTCCCGCTGCCAATTTCAAGGGGGGCGCTCCCGCGTCGGTGCTTACGTTCACCGAGACCCTTTTCAACTACACCGGCCTGGATAACTCGTTCGTGCTCACCTACACAGGCAACACATGGCCTACCACGGTCGAGCCTCCCAATACGGGTGTGATGCCCAAGGGCAGTTCCAGGCCCGTGACGGTCACGGTGCAGATACCCCCAGGCACAGCCATCGGCGCGTACGACGACGTGACCATCACAGCCTCGTCTACGCTGACTACCCCAGGGGCGTTCGCGGCCACGGCGGTGCTCACCAGCGCCGTCACCAGCAGCGGCGTCGACTTTCTACCCAAGAACCCTATCAAGGGGGGCGACTTCGGCAGCGTGGTGACCCACTCGATGCGCCTGTACAATCGTAGCGGCCAAACCAACAGCTTCAACGTGCAGAAAGAGCAATCGGAGGCCGGGTGGAGCACCAGTCTCACCCCCTCCAACACCGGCCTCATCCCGAACGATAGCTCGGTGCCGGTCACCCTCACCGTGAACGTGCCCGCCAGTGCGAAGCTAGGGGATAGCGAAGTGGTAACCATAACCGCCCGGTCTGACCTGCCCGCGCCGGGCGTCTATTATGGTGTGCAGGTAGTGACCACCACGGCGGGCCTATGGAAGACTCGCACCGATTTGCTCCAGCCGCGCAGCCGCGCAGCCGCAGTCAACTTCGGCCAGGGCCACATCTATGTGCTGGGTGGCGAGAACGACGAAGGCTCAATAGACCTGCCCGTGGAGCTTTATGACAGCCTGAGCAACCGCTGGTACGCGCGCGGTGGGCTGGCCCAGCCGGTCTCCAACGCGGGGGCGGCGGCAATCGGTGACGCTATTTATGTGGTGGGTGGCACGAGTGGGGCCGATGCGCAGACCACCCTGCAAGTCTACCGCCCTGGCACCAATACATCGGAGATAGTGGCGACCGACCCGTTGCCTCAGCCGCGATTCGGCGCGGGCGTGGTGGCGGTCAACGGCAAGCTGTACGTTATCGGTGGCGCGGCTTCCGACCAAGTAGGCACCAATACCGTGTTCGAGTACGACCCCACACGCCCGGCGGGCAGCCGCTGGCAGACGAAGTCGCCCATGCCAACGGCCCGTATGTACCTCGGCGCTTCGGCTGTAGACGGCACCATCTACGCGATAGGTGGCGCAGCCCGCGCCGTGCCCGCCACCGACCTCGCTACGGTAGAGGCTTACAACCCCGGCACGAATAGCTGGACCACGCTCGCTCCCATGCTCAGGGGTAGGGCTGGCGTGGCGGCGGTGGGCGTCAACTCGGACGACCCAGGCTGCGGAGGGCGGCTGTACGCCCTCGGCGGCGGCTACGTGCTGCCTACCAGTTCGGGCGAGGTGTACGACCCCGCCAGCGGCGAATGGCGGCCCTTATCCAATATGGTGCTCGGCCGCCGCACTCATACCGCAGTTTACAACACCTACACCAAGTCGCTGATGGTGTTCGGCGGGTGGATCAACAACATCGAGAGCGAAGTAGAGTCGGTCTCGTGCATGTCGGGCGTGACGTATTGTGAGGCCGGGTTCCCCGACGTCGCCCCGGACAGCCCCTTCTACCCATACGTCCGGTGCCTAGCGTGCCGGGTCATCATCGGCGGCTACCCCGACGGCACCTTCGGCCCCAACAACGCGGTAACTCGCGGCCAGCTATCGAAGATAGTCAGTAACGCGGCGAACTTCCAGGAAGAGCACACGGGGCAGACCTACAAGGACGTGGCACCCGACAGCCCCTTCTACATATGGGTAGAGCGGCTGTCGAGTCGCGCTATCCTGGGCGGCTATCCGTGTGGCGGTTCGGGAGAGCCGTGCGACGACCAGAACCTGTCGTACTTCCGCCCCGGCGCTAACTCGACGCGCGGGCAGATCACCAAGATCGTGGCGAACGCGGCGGGCTTCAACGAGGCGGTGCCCTCCGGCAGGCAGACTTTCACCGACGTGCCCCCCGGCAGCCCCTTCCACGAGTTCGTGGAGCGCCTGACGAGCCGCAACGTCATGGGTGGCTACCCTTGCAGCGGCCCCGGCGAACCCTGCGACTCGCAGAACCGCCCCTACTTCCGTCCCAACGCCAACGCTACCAGGGGCCAAATCTCCAAGATAGTAGCCAACACCTTCTTCCCCGGCTGCGAGACCTCTACACGGCCAACGGAATAATAGACGGAAACGCCAAGACGCAGAGACGCCAAGGACCACGCCAAGATAATAGAGGTTTAGAGGGTGCAAAAAGGACCAGAGTACGTGATGTCGTACTCTGGTCCTTATGCTTAGAGCAAAACAATCCTTAGTCTTGGCGCGTCCTTGGCGTCTCTGCGTCTTGGCGTTTCCGTCTATTATTCGCCGCGCTCCTTGGGGGTGTAGACGAAGGGCGAGAGGAGCCAGTCGTAGTCGAAGAGTTCGTTGTCGTTGAAGAAGCGGGGAACCTCGGCCTGGGCGGTCTCCAGGGAGTCCGAGGCGTGGACGAGGTTGGCCTGGATGCTCATGGCGTAGTCGCCACGGATGGTACCGGGGTCGGCTTCGCGGGCGAGGGTCTTGCCGCACATGGCGCGCACCGCCTGCACGCAATCGACGCCTTCCCAGCAGGTCGCGATTACGGGCGCGCGCATCATGAACGACTTGATCTCACCGAAGAAGGGCAGGTGGCTCAGGTGCGAGTAGTGCTCGTCCAGCAGGGCGTCTTCGAGCTGCATCATCTTCATACCGACCAGCTTGAGGCCCTTGTGCTCGAACCGGCTGATGATCTCTCCTAATAGTCCGCGCTGCACCGCGTCCGGCTTGAGCAGCACCAGTGTTCTCTCCATGTGGTTATTCTCCATGTAGCAAGTTTGTGACGTAGTCGGCAGGGATTATAACACATGGAGCATGGCGGGGTCAGGCGGCAGTGTACGCGGCAGTGTACGCGGCGATGTGCGGACGTTCAGGTGGGGGACGCCCATCGACTAAAGTCGAGGGCTACACTTTGCAAAGTCTGCCGTAGGGCAGACTGGTATATCTTTGAGCATCTATTAGGACCTAAGAAGACATATCAGTCCCGCAGGGACTTTGCAAAGTGTAGCCCTCGACTTTAGTCGACGGGCGTCTTACAGGCCACCCATAGCATTCAAGACCGTCCTCGGGCATTTTTCCGCCCCCAGGAAAGTCTCATATGAGAGTGGTAGCGCGAGACCTCAGCAACGACATACCCAAGACGACTATCATCAGCCCCATGAGGACGGGCATCAGACGAATGGGCGCGGCGAACAGCAGAGGAAAAGCCAGCGAGGTGAGCAGGTACAGCGCGAGCACGAAAGCGTACCACATCCTGCCTGGCGACTCCTGCCGCACGCTCTCACGGAAGTAGGCAATACCGAGGGCGGCGGGGACCACCAGCAGGCAGAGGTCGTGAGTGTTGAGTTGCAGGTTGGTGAAGGCAGTCGCAAGGACGGTGAGGGACATGGCCCCATCCCAGGTGGGATCGCTTGGCCGCCAGGGACCGCGCCACACCCATGTGACCAGGGCCGCTGCGAGAAGGGTGACTGCCAGGGTGATGTTACGGATTACCTCGTTGCCCGCCTCGTTCACGTTCGCCGCGTTGCTGAATAGGAGCGCGGCCAGTTGCCCGGTCAGGCTGTGGCTTGCCCACGGAGTGAGCGCCAGGGCAGGGTCGAACCTTTGCGCCCGTTGCAGCATGTCGAGGAAGCCCGGTATCCAGCCTGTGCCCATTGTGAGGACGGACAGCAGGAACAGCGCGGCCCCGGTAAGCGCCATGCCCAGCAGTGCCCGCCACCTGCCCTTGAAGAGCAGTACCAGCACCAGGAACGGTAGCCACTGTATCTTCAGCAGCAAGAGGCCCAGGGTTGCCCCGGCACCGAGGTCGTTGCCGCGCCGCAACAGGGCTATACCCCCCGCCAGGCCCAACATGATTACGCCAGAGCTTTGCCCCTGTTCCAGGTTCACAATGAAGGGAAAGCAGGTGAGGCCGCCCAGGAGCAGCCAGTAGCGTGTCGTCCTCTCCAATGTCAGATACGACAACAGCACCCACACGCCGAGCGCCATGCACGCGATGTTGATTAGGTCCCATACAGCCATAGCGGTGAGTGGCGACAGCCCGGCGAAGGGGGCGTTGAGCACGGCGACGAAGGGGGCGTAGGGATAAGGGTAGAGGAGGTCGGCGGTGAGGGTCTGGTCGATGTAGCCTTCGCGGATGAGTTGGCGCTGGCCTTCAAGTTGCAGGCCGAGGTCGTACAGTTGAGCGCCGTGGCCGGAGGCTACGATGCGGGAGGCGAGCGCCACGGCGGGATAATCGGCCTGCGAGAAGAGGCCGGTGTGGCTGCCCGCTCCCCCCTGTGGCGACAGGAAGAACTGCACCCAACTCCACGTACCCAGCGTGAATACGATTGCTATCAGGCCGAGCGCGAGCAAGTTGGTCAGCCTGGCGCTGCTCAACCTATTCACAGGCTGCGTATGAACCGGGGTGCGACCACAAAAATGTCTCCCAATTTCGCTTAGGGCCTCAATGGCGGCCCGCAACAATGATAACACTGTTGGGGGCGGGTCTGAATAGCACATTAGTGGACTGTGGATAGTATCTTTGGAAGGGGAAGATGTATGGCACTTGCACAGCACATCAGCCCCACCCTGTCATCCTGAACGCAGTGAAGGATCTCAAGAAGGTGGTCAGGGACGCTGTAGAACTGTGGCGACCAAGCTCCACCTTGTCATTCTGAACGCAGTGAAGAATCTCGTCCCTCAGCACCCAAATTCCACCTTTCTTACGAACACAGAGTCCCAGGAGAAAAGGGTAACACCTCTATGGGGGACGAGATTTCTCACTGCGTTCGAAATGACAAAGGTGGGGCCTGGGTGTTGTAGGAAACGGGGTACTTGGGTGGTGAGGGACGAGATTCTTCACTGCGTTCAGAATGACAAGGACGGGGCTTTGGGTGCTGTACAAGGGAGTGTCTAGAGCGGGCGGCTGATCCCTTCGGCGGTGCTCAGGGCAGGCTCTTCGCTGCGCTCAGGATGACAGGGTGGGGAGGTTTGGGTATAAGGGGAGGTGCTATGGATTGGGCAGGCACGTTGGACCTGGGGTGCGGCAGTTACGTTACTCGGCTGAGTATTCGGGGAAGAACCAGTAGCGGGCTGGCTCGTCCGGGTGTGCGAGGTGCTGGCGGAGGGGTTGGCCGAGGCTGGCGGAGGGTAGGTAGAGGGGTAGTTCTTCCAGCGGGACGAAGCGCAGTTCTTCAACCGCGGGGTCGGTGCCCGTGGTGAGCGTGCCGGAGAGGAGGCGCACCCGAAAGGCGCAGGTGAGGAAGAGGCGGCGGTTGGCGGCGCTACGGGCCTCTACCACGAAGGCAAGGTCTTCCACCTCGACGCGCAGCCCGGTTTCCTCCAGGAACTCGCGGGCCGTGGCCTCAGCCACACCCTCGCCGTCCTCCGCCCGCCCGCCCGGCAACGTCCACACCAGCGGCCTGCCCGAATACCACCTGTTGCCGCTCAGCAGTACCCTGCCGTCCTCAACAAGGATGCCCTGCCCCACCCTGAAGTGCGCCCAAGTGTCCTGGGGTGTTACGTTGTCGTAAGACATACGGATTTGGGAATTGGGATTTCGGAATTCGGATTTGCTCGGATATCAACTAAATCCCAAATCCGCAATCCGAAATCCCAAATCATCCTTTCACCTGGTCTAGGGGGAAGTGCTCCATGTGCCACTGGGCGGCCTGGCGGAAGCGTTCCTGGTCCATCACCTGGGGCGGGAGGCTCTGCACCTCGTAGAGCATGCGGGCGGTGCTCACCTGGGTGGCTGCGTCGAACACCAGGCGGCGGGAGAGCAGGAGGCGGTCTTGCTCGTCGGCGAAGATGAGGTAGGTGCGGTCCTGGCGGGCTATCTGCTCTAGCATGTTCTGGCCCAACTGGCAGGCGTCTTCGTGCGGCTGGCCAGGGTCGTGCGGGTTGAGGAACGTCTCACCGATGTAGGGGTTCTCGGCCCCGTCGTCCACCACTATATAGAGCGCCAGGATGGGGCCGTAGGGCGTGCGCGACAGGAATAGCGACAGGCGGGCCTGCATCTCAGGGGTGGGGAGGTTCGTCCAGTCGCGGCGGGGGGTGCGGCTGAGGAAGGCGGCTATCTTGGTGCCTCCTTCGCGCAGGAGCACCAGGCGGGTAGCGGGTTGCTGTCCGGGCGGCAACAGGCCCCTTATCGTGGCGGGCAGGGTCTCGTTGGCGTTCACGGGCGCGGGCGACACCCATGCGGGGTACGCGAACGCATCGTGCCAGCGCGGGCCGTAGGCTACCTGCTGCCGGGCCTCGTAGTGGGTCGGGTCCTGCTCAAGCACGCGGCGCAGCTCCGGTATCGCTATCTCAAAGCCCTCCGAGTAGCGCAGGGCTATCGCGTGGAAGTAGCGGTAGACGACGGAGGTCGGCACCAGTTCAACGGCCTGACGGAAGAGGTTGGCGGCGGCGCGGGCCGGTCCAGGTCCCACGTTGTAGCCCCGCGAGCTTGGCAGCACGCCGCCTTCCATCTGCGCCAGGCCCTCTTTGAAGAGGGTGCGGGCGCGTACGATGTTGGCGGCGGCCTGCTCGTTCTGCGCGGAGGCCGCGGTGCGGGCGGCAGTCTGCGAGACGATACCTTCCTGTAGCGGCCCACTGTTGAGCACGTCCGCCAGGTTGGGTATGGTGGTCTCGCCTATGTCGTGGATGGTAGTGGGCGGCCTGCCTGACTGCCGCTCCTGGCCCTGCTGCGGGGTGCCTGCGGTGCCGTTGGCAGCCGCGCCGGTCTGGTTGCGGGATGCTTCGCTCATGGATATCTGGATCGGGTTGTAGGACGTATCCCCGGCTAGGTTCGCCATGCCCAGCGCGGGCAATTGGCCTGTCTGTGGCTGTGGCGCGAGGTCCTGCCGGGGGGGTCGGGCTGCTGTCGGTACGTTGAAGCCGGTGTAGCCCGGCAGGCCCGCGGGGGCGGGTACCTGGGCCTTCTCCGGCACCACGAACGTCTCGGCTATCTTATCATGCAGCCCCTGGTGTCGCAAGTCGAGCGCGACCATGACCACGCCCCAGCCGCCAAGCGAAATGGAGAAGATGTAGCCCACGAACCGGAGCACCGAGCGGCCCCAGCCGGGTATGTTGCCGTCGGCCCCCACCACCTTGATGCCCATGAGCCTCTTGCCTATGGTCTGCCCCCACATGCTCCACTGCACGACGTGGTACGCGCCGAACACGAGTATGGCGAGCAAGGTGAGAGAGCCGTACCTACCGAGCCACGCGGCGAAGTCCGCGGGCGGCTGTGGAGGCGCGGTGACTATGCCGATCACAATGGTGATTACCTGGAGGAGCGACATGAAGAAGAAATCTATCAGCCCGGCGGAGAGGCGCGGCCCGAACCCGACGTAGAAGGGCCTGTAGCTTTCGAGGAAGGCAGAGTGGGCGGCCACGGTGGCTGCCATGTCGCCGCTGGTGGACATCGCGCCGCCGAGCAGCGGGCTGTAGACGTAGCTTTCCGGCACGGGTTGCTCGCTTGGGGGCCATGCGATGGGGCCGGTGGGCGTTTGCGGGTAGTAGGGCACCTGGGCGACGGAGGGCTGGGGCGTGCGCTGTCCCGAGCGAGAGGGGGCGGGCAGGCCCTGGCCCTGGAAGTCGGCGGCGGGCGCCGGTGCCTCCACGTCGATGACGGCGCGCCTGTAGGCTATTACCACGAAGATGTGGTCGCCGGAGCGCTGGTCGGTGCCCTGCCAGCCCGCGAGGTCGAAGCGGGTGGTATCGGTGAGGTTGGGGCCGCCCGCGCGATAGCTGATGGTCTGGAGATCGGAGATGGCGCGCGCCCACTGGTCGCCGGGCCAGGGAGGCTCGACGGCGAAGAGGTGGACGGGGGGGCTATCCCAGTCTATGGCCCGCGAGGCTTCGGGGTTGACCACGCTGAGAATCTGGCGCGCATAACGGAGGTCGGGCGCGGAGCCTTCCTTCCATATGAACACCTGGGCCAGGCGGTTCCCGTCAACTGACATGAAGCTGGGTCTCTTTCATCGTAACGTAACAGGGATGCGCAAGTTTTACGCCAGCCCGCGGCATGGCAGCATGGCAGCACGAAAAACAGGTACTCCAAAGTAGCGAACTTCTACGGAGTGTCAAAATTGTAGCACAGGGTGAAACGAGTTAACAATGCTCGTGAGGGTGATAATAGGGGTATTCCGGGCGGGGAATTAGTACCACCAGGTAGGGAATGAGGAGTGGGTAGTAGTATGCCACAAGTAATACTTTGTTGCTAGGGGAGGGGGTTGGATGTGGGGGCGCAACCTGATCTCCCACGGTTCATCCTTAAGTGGGAGGTCAGGTTCAGGCTTGTTCTGCGTGATGATTGTGGTCGGTTGGGCGGGGATGGGGCGCACAGCTTCGCTACGCATGGGTTCATTCTTAAGTGCGTTTTGAGGTTGTGCTGCTTACTCTCAGTGTTTGCGGGTTGGAGATTGTTGGGGATGGAGTGTGGGGGCAGGGGTTGGGGCTTGTTGGGTTGACTTGTGTGCTGGGTTGGTGATGGAGCTTTAGGTGTGTTCGGTATATACACAGACTCGACAAAGCGCGCGACGGTTACTAGGATGCGTGCGTAGATATTGGAGAAGATATAGGGATACCCGACAACTCGCTACCTCGTATATTTTCACTCCCCTTATTGTTGCTATTTTCCTTCATCTTCGACCATTCTATCCTAGTCGGCTGAATAATACACAATTTGAGATAACATTGGAGCCAGAGGTAATTTGATTAAGTATGTCAATTTTTGGACAGCTACCAAGTCTTGATTTCTGTTGTACCAACACTATGGAGGACTAAAAGCATGTCAGATACAGTACTTGCAGCGGTACTGGGTGGCGGCTTCGCTTTGGCGACGTTGTTCATGACGCTATATTTCCAGCACAAGCAACAAGATGCCATTGCGCGCCAGAAGTATGCTGAGATTTTCCTGTTAGAGCAGATAAAGCGTCTAAACGAATTCAGCACAAGTCTTTCATTGTGGTTTACCGAGATCATGGAATGTGACAGAATCCTGCCCCCTGACGCTAATATACTTCGAAATAGACTTTCACCACGAATGCATGAAGCTTTCGGAGCATATGCTAGAACACGTATATTCCTTCCTACTAACGTGGATACTAGTATCCAAGTGCTCTTAGACAGCATACTTAAGCTTGTCAAGGAAATCGATAACCGTATAGCTCTTGTTACAGGTCAAGCTAAACCACATGATGACCTAGACACGGTAACCATAGAAGATGTAACAGAGCAGTATCTGGATACCATGAGCCAATTGCACAGTCTCCTAAATCCTCCTGTTCTAGATCGCCTCCGAGCTAAGACACTTAATTAAGTGTTCCTATAAGACAAATGGAATCCATCACCTCGGATAGCTAACCCTCGTTTCTTTGAGGTTTCTAGCAGATTAGGTCATTTTGCAGCGCATGGTGACGCCAATTAGACCCAATATCTACTTCTTAGCCCCAACCTCCACCCCTCCGTTATAATACCCACATGCCGTTCCTTAGCCGAACCCGCCTCCTGCGCGTACCGACCGCGTCCGCCCGCCGCTCGCTTGTCTTAGCCGCCCTCATGGCGCTCTCCGTGCTGGCGTCGGCGTGCGACAGCGACCCGGTGCCTATCAACCCCGGGCCGACCGCCACCAACGTGCCGCCGCCCACGCCCACCCAGGCGGAGCGTCCGCGCGGGGGTACCCTCACCATACGCCTGGGTGGCGACCCTGCTTCGCTCAACCCCTGGCTGGCCCGGCGCGACCCATCTACCAGGGCCATTGCCGGGCTGTTGTTCAACGGGCTGACGCGGCTGGACAATGGCTTGCAGCCCCAGCCCGATCTGGCCGAGCGGTGGGAGGTCTCGGAGGACGGTCTGTCGCTTACCTTCCACCTGCGCACCGACGTCACCTGGCACGACGGCACGCCCTTCACAGCGGAGGACGTGGTGTGGTCGTACCGGACGCTGGGGGCTTTCCCCGCCGACACGCCCACGCTGGCGCATATACGCGGGAGCGTGGCCTCGGTTGAGGCGGTGGAGCCTGTGACGAGCACGGTGCGCTTCAACCTGCGGCGGCGCGACGCTCCCCTGCTGGCAGAACTGACTATGCCCGTGCTGCCGAGCCACATCCTCTCCAGCGTGCCCCTGGAGGAGTTTCGAGATGCTAAGTATAACGAGGCCCCGGTGGGCACGGGACCTTTCGCTTTCGAGAGCCGTGTGGCTGAAAAGTCGGTGTTGCTTAAAGCTAATGACAACTTTTACCGAGGGAGGCCGTTCGTAGACCGGGCTACCTTCTTCGTGGCCTCTGACGCGCGGGCGGCTGAGGCGGTACGTGATGGCGAACTGTTGTTGGCCGGGCAGTTGCCTCCCGCTACGGCCGAACAGCTTGTGACGCAGGTCGAAGGCACGAGGGGCGGGGCGTACAACGAGTACGGCTTCGACTGCGTGGTGTTCAACCTGCGCGAGCCTCGTCCGTTCAGCGATACCAGGCTGCGGCAGGCTTTCGCGCTGGCCCTCGACAAGCCGGGAATGGCCTTCGCGGTCACGGGCGGTGGTGGCGACCCGGTGTGGTCCACTGTGAACAAGGCATCGTGGGGCTACAACCCTGACGTGCCGAAGCCGGGCGGCGACCCCGAGGCGGCCAGACGGCTGATCGCGGAGGCGGGCTGGGTGGATACTAATGGCGACGGCATTGTGGAGAAGGAGGGCAAGCCGCTGCAAATCGCCCTGTACGTGCGGGCGGACAACTCTGTGCGCCGGGCTGCCGCGGAGGCGATGGTCGGGCCGTTGCGCAACGTGGGTATTGGCGCGACGGTGGAGCTTTTGGACTTCGAGACGGCGCTACAGGCCCGCCTCAGCGCCACCACCAACCCACCTTTTGACTTCGACGTGGCGCTGATCGGCTTCAACCGCTCGGGCACCGACCCCGACTCGTTCGACCTGTTCCATTCGAGCCAGGCCCGCACATCGTCCAACCCCACGCTGTTCAACTTCACGGGCTTTGCCGCCCCCGAAGCTGACGACCTGTTGGTGGAGGGCCGGTCCACCTACGACTTCAACCGCCGCAAGGAGATATACGCCCGCGTCCAGCAGATCGTAGCCGACCAGTTGCCGTTCTACTTCCTTTGGTCGGAGAAGTTCGGGGTGGTGGCCGGGCCTAAGCTGCACGGGGATATAGACTTCGGCTCGCCTATGTATATGTGGAACGTGGAGCAGTGGTGGATTGAGTAGCTTTGATAGAGGCAGGCGTTGCGTGGAGGAAAAGTCGATGCAGAACACCAGGCAAGTAAAGGTCATTCTGGAAAAGCACTCTGATGGATTCGTGGCTTACCCGCTGGGACTCAATGGTGTAGTTGTGGGAGAGGGTGATACTTATGAAGAGGCTCTAGCCGATGTCACGTCTGCCATACGCTTCCATATAGAGACCTTTGGGGATGACGCGTTGCAGGCTGAGACCCCGGTGCTGGAGGTGTTCGTAGATGAGGCCGAGGTAGCAATCTAGTGCCACCTAAGTTCCCGGTAGATGCTCCAAAATCTAGAGTTATAAGAACTCTCGAATTGTTGGGGTTTCGAGTTGTTCGAGAACGGGAGCATATTGCTATGTTGCGAGAGAACCCGGATGGCACCCGGACTCCACTCACGCTGCCAAACCACACTACGATCAAAGGTTCTACCTTACGCACAATATGCACACGAGCAGGCATTCCTCGCGGCGACTTCTTGGAGACTTACGAACAGAGTTAGAGGCTACCTACTCAGTCCAGGGTATTACCTGTAACGGTGCCCGGAACACTATCTCCGTGATACCCTCCTCCGTCTTCAGCGGCAGGCCGGGCTGGCCTGGGGGGTGGACCTCCAGGGTGACCGTGTAGTTGCCGGGCGTGAGGCCGCCAGGAAGACGCAGGTCGCGGTAGTCGATGATGTGCTTGCCTGGGGGCCATTCCGAGGTGCGCCAGTAGCCGTTGAGGGGGCCTGCCGAGTCGTCCACTATTACCTTGCCGGTGGGGTCTTTGATGCGCACACGGAAGATGTAGTCCTGTTGCAGGCGCTGAGTGGTCAGCCAGTAGAGGGTCAGGGAGAAGTATGAGGCATCGCGCTGCTGGGTGGCGTCGGCGCGGATTTCGTAGATGTAGCCCTCGAACGTGAGGCCGTTCGGGTAGGTGTGGCGCTCCGGGTAGTCGGGGCCGGGGAACCATATCTCTCTCACTTCGTGGAAGGAGATGCCGTATACCGTGACACCGTTGAACACCTTTGTATCGAAGGTGTTCCAGTTGTACTGTAGCCACTGCTGCACGCGGTTGTCGGGGTCTTCGCTTTCCTGGCGCACCGGGGAGGTGATGAGCCACACCCGCTCGTGGCCCTTGATTGCTTCTCGTAGAGCCATCTCTAACTCCCGCTGCCCAAATCCCTCCGTGCGCATGCTGGGAATGCTGGCGATTACGGGCACCTCCGGCACCTGCCCGGGGCCGCCCGGTTTGTAGTAGGTGTCTACCGCTGTCACCAGGTAGCCGGGGAAGACGATGATGGCGTCGCGCAGCCGCAGGTGGTCTTGCACGTACACCATCGCCCCGCGCCAGTCCTCCTTCTGCACTTCTTGCGAGTAGTTGACGCCCAGCAGCGCCATGACGCTTGCCAGCCCCAGCACCCCCGCAGCGATGGCCGGTGCCGCGACATGTATTCGCCGCAGCCACAGCAACCCCACCCCCGCCATGAGCAAGTAGGGAGGCAGCGCCATGATGAGGTAGCGCGGGTGGAAGAGCGGCACCCGCAGCGTCACCAGCCAGAAGACGAAGATGGGCACCAGCCACAGGGCTATTATGAGGGGAGCGTAGGGAGTTTTGAGTTCCGAGTTCCGAGTTCCGAGTTCCGAGTGGGCCGGGGTCGCGCGGGTGGCTGTGGGGCGGAGTAGCGCCCATACGCCGAGGGCTGCGAGGAAGGCCATGACGATAGCGCCCGTTAGCTCCCACTCGGGTGCGGAGCGGTTGACGGCGAAGGTGACGAAGATGGTGGATAGTATGTCGGTGAGGCCGGTGGTCTGGTACCAGTTGCCTACGTCGAGGGTGTTGTTGAGCAAGGCGGCGAGCCGCAGCCAGGCTATGGGGAAGAGCGGGCCGAGTATGAGCAGCATCGCCCAGCCCCAGAGGACCCAGCGAGATTTGGGATTTGGGATTTGGGTACGGAATAGGAAGGGGGTGGCGGCTAGTTGGGCTAGGAGGACCAGGCCGGACATGCTGTGGACGGTTAGCATTACCCAGGTGGCTAGTACGTAGGCGGCCCATAACACCACTTTGTTGCGTTGGAGGGCTTCGACGTAGAGCAGGGTGCTGGCGAGGGCGGTGAGGACGAGCAGGGTGTACATCTTGGCGTCCTGGGAGTGCCAGATGTGGAAGGGGTTTATAGCGAGCAGGACTGCTGCGGTGAAGCCGAGGGCCGTACCACCGACACGTCGCGCCAGCGCGTACATGACCGGGATGGCCGCCGTGCCGAACATGACCGATAAGCCGCGCACGGGGGCTTCCATGCCCGTGCCGAATATCAGGTGTAGCGCGCTGTCGAGGGGAGGGAAGGTCTCAATCGCCGCGAGCCAGTAGTGCAGCATGAGGGTGTATAGCGGCCCGTTCTCGCCTGCCTCGGTGAACCCTTGCAGCAGCGTAGATACAGGTTGCATGGCCCTCTGCACGATGTCGGCTTCATCGAACCAGAAGGACTCTGAGCCGAGCCGGTAGCGCCTCAGCAGGAAGGCCAACAGGGTGAGTGCGGCCACACCGGCCCACGGCAGCCAGGGCCGGGCACCTCTATGCTCCGTGGGCATAGTGGCGGGGGCGGGGGCCACCTGCACGTCGGGCTTCTGTGCTTCCGCCTCTAATATGCTAATGGGACTTTGCGCGCTCACGCTAGGTATAACTCGTCCGCATGTATGAGGTTGCACCCATGAGACCATTATACGCTCTTGGGCTGAGCCGCGTCTGTGTTGGAGCCGGACGACGGAACCATGTTTCCCTCTGTCATCCTGAACCTAGTGAAGGATCTCAAGAAGGTGAGTAGGGAGGCTGTTGAACTTTGCGGAACAGGGTGCTGCCACTTCGCCATATGGGGATGGTCAACATCTGAGATCCTTCACTGCGTTCAGGATGACAGGGAGGGAGTGTGGCCGCCGCTCTTGCTACTGGGACCTCGCCGGTGAGGCTATGCGATAGGGGGTATGCAGCAAACCACCGCTACTTGCTACCACCTATCTGTGCTATCTTTGCCGCTAGCTTAGCACACTCGGCTTCTATGTCGCGGGGATTGGAACTGCCGAGGTCTACGCCCGCGAGGTGGAGTTGCTTGGGCGTGCCTCTCAGGTTGAGGCGGGTGGCGGGCATGCGCTCGAACCTGGGGTACACGAGCATACCGGCCCGGAGGTTGTAGCGGTCCATGTACGCGCTGAGCTGATAGAGGTCGGTGTTGGCGGTGGTGCCCGGTTCGTCCAGGTCGCGGTACTTGAAATCGAGCACGACGAGCGGCTCCTTGCCCCTGTGCGGCATAACCAGCAGATCGGGGCGAATGCCGACGGTGCGCTCCTCGTCCAGGTAGTCGTGGCGCTGGGCGATGCCTCTCAGGCGGTGCCGGGGCAGCAGGGCGCGCAGCCTCGCCGTGAGGAAGCTCTCGAACAGGCGGGGCATATTTACCAGGAAAGAGGCGAAGGGGTAGGGTCCGGGCCGCTCCTCGAACGTGAGGTGTTGCAGCACCAGGCGGCATAGCAGCAGCACGGCACCATAGGCCGCGTTCAGCCGGTGCAGACTCACCGTGCGGAGCAGGCCAATCGCTTCGTTTCGGCTCACTTGCCCTACCCCCTCCAACCTCGTCATCTGCGAGCGTGCCTGCCTCAGCATCACAGCTTCAGTGGGGCGTTCGGAGTGGAGAAGTCGCGGCACGTGGCGCAACGCCGACATGAGGACGCGGTTCTCCGGCGTGTCTACGTTGAGGTCGGCGAAGGCGCAGATGTGGCGGTGCTTCAACTCGCCGTAGCGGTGGACCTGCTCTCCAATCACGATGCGGCCGCGCACGGGGGCGGTGCTCTCCTGCCTGGATACATATCCCCTATATAGCCCCTGGCTGAGTAGTTGCCCCGTCGCGTCGAGCAGGGCGGATACTACAAACGTTGTGATGTCTTCGTTGTAGGTGTTGCTTTCAAGGCCGGTGGGTGGGGGCTTAATCTCTGCCAGCCCGGCGTCGGCGCACAGCATGTAAAAGAGGTTGGCTACCGGCACCTTGGGGCGGATTACCAGCATGCCCCCACCCGGCAGGCCAACCCTCCCAACATAGTCCCTTGCCGCCAGCCTGTAAGTGCCAGCCCGTTCTGTGGGCGCAACGTCGATGCGTCCAGGGTATCGCAGCCGCAAAGCGGAGTATACCTCTTGCGGTAGGGCAACCTCGCGCGACTCGAACTCACTCAGGGTGAGTGATAGGGATTGAGGATTGGGGGCTGAGTGAGTGGTTTCCATAGGGGTTGCGGGGGCTAAGGGAAGCAGGTAGTTGGGGCCATTCTAAAGTAAGTGGTTGCTGAATGCCAGGGTGGTTCTTGTGTGTTAGGCGTCGCTGGTCTTGGGGATGGGTACGAAGGACAACGCCTGGTGGATGCTTGGTAGCAGCAGGCCAAGGCCGACGCCCGCCCATTGAAATCGCGGGCTACACCTTGCAAAGTTCCCCTTCGGGGACTGGCCGTATGCTAAGAGGTTCTTATAGGTGAAAATGATGCCAGGGCAGTCCGCCCTGCGGCGGACTTCGCAAAGTGTAGCCCGCGATTTCAATCGCCGGGCGTCGGCCTTTGCATCCTGTGCCCAATACACCCCTTCTCCGAACGTCGTCCTTTGCACCCTACCCCTAATACACCCCTTCGCCGGGCGTCGTCCTTCGCATTCAGCGTCAAGCCTAGCATGTCCATAGACACACTCGCGCAATCCTCAGTCCTCAGTCCTCGTCACACCGCGCTGAGTTCCGCCACTGCTTCCGCGAACAGCGTCCTGTACTCGTCTACCTCGACGGCGGGCGGTAGGAAGTACTCGGTGATGAGGGGCTTGATGGCGGTGCGCCAGAGGCGGTCGAGCGTGGCGGGGGTGAGGGGGTCGAGCATGAAGTAGGTGTGGCCGAGGCGGTGGTCGGGGTCGATGGCCTGGGTGAGCCGCTCATTGGTGTCGCGGAAGAGGTCGAGTATGACGCGCCGGGCATGCGGGCTGTTGCCTCTCGCCGCCAGCCATTGGTCCAGCACGTTGGGGTTAGGCTCGACTTCCACGAAGCGGAAGCGGCGGCGCAGAGCGTAGTCTACCATCGCCAGGCTGCGGTCGGCTGAGTTCATCGTACCTATCAGCAGCAGGTTCTCCGGCACGTAGAATGGCTCGCCACGTCCCATGCCCGCCGACACCGATAGCTCCACCGCGCCCTGTGGCCCCCGGTACTCGAGCGCGTACAGCAACTCGCCAAATACCCGCGATAGGGGTGCGCGGTTGATCTCGTCCACCAGCAGCACGTAATGATGGTCGGGGTCGTTGCGGGCTTGCTCGCACAGGCGCACGAAAACGCCCGGTATCACGGCGTAAGTGACCCGGCCCCAGGCGTCCACCTGCGGTTTGAGGCCCTCGATGAAGTCCTCGTAAGTGGTGGAGGGGTGGAACTGCACCACCCGCACGCGAGCCGCCCCGGCAGGCCCTCCGGTCACCAGGGAAGCCAGACCCCGCGCCAGCCAGGTCTTGCCCGTGCCGGGTGGGCCGCTGAGCACGATCTGGCCGGTGTCCTCCAGCAGGTCGCGGGTCTCCTCCAGCATCTCCAGCGGCAGGCCGGTCAGCGCCTGTAGCTCGGCCAGGTTGCGCACGGCGGGCAGGGTAGGCAAGGCGGGCTGTGTGGGATCGTAGGCCGGTGTGTGCTCCCTGAGCATCGCCTGCGCTATCTCCGGCACGCCTTCTACGTCGTGGCCGTTGCCCTCTTCGTAAGGATCGATGGCCGCCTGTGGGAGCGCCGCTCCCGAGTCCACGGCAGCGAAAGCCCCGGCGAGCTCCGGGTTGCGCACTATCAGCAGGGCCTCCAGCGCGCCGTACTCCTGCTCCGAGAGCCGGGAGAGGGTGGCGCTGCCCCGCTGCTTCACCGGCTCGGCGTCGGAGAGGGCGGGCACGGCCAGTATGTCGCGCCAGGAGAGCGGCGACGGCACCTCGAAGGCTAGCTGCACCTCGATCCAAGGCTCTTCCGATTTGGGACCCTTCGCTTCGCTCAAGGGCAAGCTTTGGATTTGGGATTTCGGATTTGTGGGGTGGGAGGTGTCGGTGATGATGCCGATGGCGCGGATGGCGTGTTCGGGCTTGGAGACGTAGAGGACGATGGGGTCGCCTTTGTTGGCCGACTCGAAGTAGGCGCGGGGCCGGCCGCAGAAGGTCGCCAGCCCGGTAGCCATGAGCGACTGCCACTCGGAGCGGCGGAGGCGCGTGGTGAGCCACCAGGCGTTGCGCGGGGCGGGCGTGGGGCCGTCCTGCGTGTCGGCTGCGGGGGTTTCGGCTTTTTGGTTGGTGGCTGTGTCGCTCATGTCCCCTTGCATGTTACGGCAAGTGGGATGGCGGCGCAAGAGGATAGATTTGCAACGAGCCTTCAGTACGTAGCGTACTTAATTGTGAGGACCGTTGTGGATGGCTATTGAGATGGCTATTGAATTGAAGTAGCGAAAGGAGTTACCACGTTGAAGGATGGTCTTTGTGTGAAGTGCGGCTCCAATGAAGTTTATTTCGATCCTGTAGCGGGCGATTTGGTGACCATTGGCAATACGAACGCCGCGCTGAACGTCATACCAGTCAAACGCGGCTTCTTTAGTTCATCTGTCGCGGTGTTGGACAACTACGTTTGCGGGCGGTGTGGCTACGTGGAAAGCTACATTCTCGACAACCGCAAATTGCAAGAGATTGTACAGAACTGGACGAGAGCGGCAAGGGAGTGACGATATAGCATCCTGTTAGACGCACCACATTACATGCCGCTGCACAAGATGCGTTGGCTGCAATCAAGGTCACCCCCAGCCGACGCCCGGCGATTGAAATCGCGGGCTACACAAGGCAAAGTCCCCTGCGGGGACTCATTCTTCTATG
>DASVRN010000151.1:0-3909 GCA_036388595.1 Chloroflexia bacterium | reverse complement strand
AGGCGTTACCCGCTTTCATGCGCCCCTCTGTGAGTTCCTCCACAGCCTCTTCGGTGGGACCGACCGTGCAGCCCCCGAACCATGTGCGGCGCAACGTAGTGGTGTCGCGGCCCACCTCGGCGCAGGCTCGTTCGCATTCCTCTACCTGCGGGCGGTAGTCCTCGATGGAGGTCCACGACACATTCCACCAGTCGGCGTGGCGGGCGATGAGGCGCAGCATCTTTGGCTTGGAGCCGCCAATCATGATCGTGGGGAGCGGGTTAGGCTTCGGCTCGCACCAGGCCTCCTCTACTTGGTAGTGCTTGCCGTGGAAGGTGGCCCGCTCCTCGGTCCACAGCGCCTTCACGATCTGCAACGTCTCGTCAAGCTGCTCTACGCGGACGCCCGCGGGCGGGTAGTCGTAGCCGTATGAGCGGTATTCGTCTTCTTTCCAGCCCGCCCCCAGGCCCAGGATGAAGCGGCCTCCGCTCATGTATTGGAGGGTGGCGGCCATCTTGCCCAGGTGCGCCGGGTTGCGGAATGATTGGCAGAGCACCGCGTGGCCCCACTGGAACTGCGGGTTCAGCGCCGCCTGGTAGGTCACCGCCGTCCACCCCTCCATCAAATCGACCTCATCGAATTGCAGGTGGTCCACGAACCACGCCGAGTCGTAGTGCCCGGTGCCAAGCTCGGTCAGCCTGCGCACGTTGTCCATGTAAGCCCCGCTCTGCGTCTTGTCCCGCGAGCCGCTGGGTATCACCAGCCCGAATTGTATTTTCTTGCTCATGCGATGCTGCTCCTCACACTCAAAGTTAGTCTCACTCTCCGCTCGTCTGTGTTATAGTGTAACCCTACGTAACTTAGCAATCCCGGTGCCCCTAAATCCCAAATCCGAATTCTCAAATCCCAAATGAAGAAGAGGCTCCACATGGTGAACGCGCAGGTGTCGGCAAGCATAGACAGCCAGTGGGTGCGGTCGCAGTTCCCATCGCTGGACATAGAACTGGATGGCAAGCCGGTGGTCTACCTCGACAACCCCGCCGGGACCCAGGTGCCCGCCCGCACTATGGAAGCCATCACCACCTACTTGAGTTCGGCCAACTCCAACGTGCACGGCACCTTCCTCACCAGCCAGCGCACGGACGCCATGATAGCTGAGGCGCGGCAGGGCATGGCAGCCTTCCTGGGGGCGGCCTCTCCGCGAGAGATAGCCTTCGGCCCCAACATGACGACCCTGACCTTCGCTATCAGTCGTGCGATTGGGAGGGACCTCAACCCGGGCGACGAAATCCTCATCACGGAGTTGGACCACGACGCCAATGTCAGCCCCTGGCGCGACCTGGCCGAGCGCGGGGTAGTCGTCAAGCGGGTGCCAGTACACCTGGAGGATTGCACCCTCGATATGGACGCCCTGGGGGAGTTGCTGTCACCCCGCACCAGGTTGGTGGCCGTTACCTACGCTTCAAACGCAGTTGGCACCGTGCCCGACCTACCGAAGATAATCGAGATGGCGCACTCGGCCGGTGCTCTCGTGTGGGTAGACGCCGTCCACTACGGCCCCCACGGTCCCACCGACGTCCAGGCGCTGGACGTGGACTATCTGGTTTGCTCGTCGTACAAGTTCTTCGGCCCCCACCTGGGTATCCTGTACGGCAAGGAGCACCTGCTGGAGAGGCTGCGCCCCTACCAACTCAGGCCAGCACCCCACACCGTACCGGAGAAGTTCGAGACGGGCACCAAGAACCACGAGTGCATAGCCGGGCTGGTCGGCACCCTGGACTACCTTGAGGAGCTAGGCAGGCGCATGGGCGGCCTGGCAGCCGGGTGCGGGCAACGGGAAGCTCTGTCCGCCGCCATGCACGGCATCCGCGAGTACGAGAAGACCCTGAGCGTGGCGCTGCTGGAGGGCCTCCACAACGTGCCGGGTCTACGCATTTACGGAATCACCGACCCGACACGCCTGGACGAACGGGTGCCAACCTTCTGCTTTACGATAGAGGGCCACGACACCCCCGAAATCGGCCGCAAGCTGGGGGAGCGGGGCATCTTCGCCTGGACCGGCAACTACTATGCTCTTGACATAATGGAGCAGCTGGGTCTTGAGGGGAAGGGTGGTGCCGTGCGGGTAGGCGCTGTGCATTACAACACGACGGGGGATATTGAGCAATTGGTTGCGGCTTTGCAGGAGATCGCGGGTTAGGGGTGGGCTATCATCCTCAGTTGGCTATCATCGTCATTGGAAATGCTACAAATGGCAAAGGCCGACGCCCGGTGATTGAAATCGAGGGCTACACCTTGCGAAGTCTGCCGCCGGGCAGACTGGTCCATCTAAGAGAACCTGGTGAGACCTACTAAAATGGATTAGTCCCGGAGGGGACTTTGCAGAGTGTAGCCCTCGATTTCAATCACCGGGCGTCGGCCTTTCCCCTCCGTAGCATTCCTGACCATTCCTGACCATTCCTCACCATTCCCGTGAGCCTCATGCCGAGGATGCCTACACCCGAGGGCCCTAACCCTCTCTATTGAAATATCCCCGTAAAGCTGCTAGAATCCCCGCACCACTCCCCGTATCAGTGGGGCGTTACAGCGATTCCGTAAGGGACTTGCAGATGAAGATTACCAATCTCGTCAAGCGGAACAGGTACCAGGACTCGGTCACCCTGATGCAGGTGGCGGTCAAGCTGCGCGAGCTAGACGGCATGGACGACGTCGCCCTGATGATGGGCACCTCACCAAATCTGGAGATCATGCGAGAGGCGGGCCTGCTGGAAGATGGGGCGGGGGGCGCGGGGCCGAACGACCTTGTGGTGGCCCTGCGCGGCACCGAGCAGACATTGGACGCCGCACTCTCCATGCTGGACGACCTGCTACGCAACGAGGTGGCGACCGGCACCGGCGCGCAACGTGGGGAATCGCTACCGCACAACCTCGCGGCGGGCCTCGCTGAGCTGCCCGAGGCCAACCTGGTGCTCATCTCCACGCCGGGCATCTACGCGGCGGCGGAGGCGCGTAAGGCACTGCTGCACGGCAAGCACGTCATGATCTTCAGCGACAACGTTTCTATCGAGGACGAGGTGGCGCTGAAGGGGCTTGCCGCCGAGCGTGGCTTGCTGCTCATGGGGCCGGACTGCGGCACTGCCATCATTGGAGGCGTGCCGCTTGGTTTCGCCAATATGGTGCGCCGGGGCACAATAGGGCTGGTGGGGGCATCGGGCACCGGCATGCAGGAGGTCACCTCGCTTGTAGACCGCTACGGTGGGGGCATCTCCCACGCCATAGGCACCGGAAGCCGCGACCTGTCGAGCCAGGTGGGGGCCGCGATGACGGTTGCCGGGCTGCGGGCTCTGCTTGCCGACGAGGCTACACAGGTCGTGGTGGTGGTATCGAAGCCGCCAGGCCCCGGCGTGCTCGACCGAGTGTTGGAAGCCGCCTCGGGGGCAGACAAGCCGGTTGTGCTTATGTTCGTGGGCACGCAACCCGGCACTTTACAGGGCGGGGGCAGTCAGGAGTTCGCTTCTACGCTAGCGGAAGCCTCAAGGATAGCGGTTCGCCTGGCCTACAGCCGCGAAGTAGATAGCGAGCAGGTCCTGAGCGCGGAAGAGGGCGCGGTAGCCTCGGCCATCGCCAGTCTGAAGGTTACCCAGCGGTACGTGCGAGGCCTATTCTCCGGCGGCACCTTCTGCTATGAGGCGATGTGGCAAATGCGGGGCGCACTCGATGGACCCATCTACTCCAACACGCCCCTCTCTCCTGAATTGGCGGTGTCCGACCCGCACGCCAGCCGGGGCCATACCTGCCTCGACATGGGGTCCGACGAGTTCACCGTGGGCCGCCCGCACCCCATGATCGACTTCTCCACTCGCACCCATCGCCTGCTGCAAGAGGCTGCGGACCCGGAGGTGGCGGTGCTGCTGCTCGACGTAGTGCTGG
>DASVRN010000150.1:0-3039 GCA_036388595.1 Chloroflexia bacterium | reverse complement strand
AAGGGCATAGCGACTATCGTTGCTCAGGCCGCCCGCGACGCTGGTCTGGAGGTAAAGGGTGGGCCGGAGAGCATTGACGTGCGCGCCACAGACTACACTCAGCTTGCGGAGCGCATACTAGAGGCAGACCCCGACCTTGTGTACTTTGGCGGCTATTCTTATAATCACGCCGGTATCGTGCTGCGCACCCTGCGCGGTATCGGTTACGAGGGCCTCTTCATGGGTGCTGACGGCATCCAAGACGAGCAGTTCATAGCGGACGCCCACGGCGGCTTCGAGTCCGTCGGTGAGGTTTATTCTACCCTGGTGGGCCTGCCGGCGTCACAACTGCGTGGCCCCGGCGAAGAGTGGTACCGCCGCTACGATGCGCGCTACCCCGACGACCGGAACGAGGACTTCGCGCCCTTCGGGTACGAGGCGGCGAGGGTGGCTCTGCACGCTATAGAGCAGGCCGGGAGAAAGGACCGCGAGGCGATACGCGCCGCCGTCGCCTCTACGAACTCTGCGGCCCTGCCGGAGCCTCATATCCTGGGCGACTGGCAATTCGACCAGAACGGCGATACATCGCTGGTCAGCATCAGTGTGCAGGACTTGCAGGACGGCTGGACCTACAGGGGCCTGCTGGTCTACAATCCCGAAACGAGGACGTGGGAGTACACTGAAGGGCAGTAAGACTGAAACGTGAAACGTGAAACGTGATGCGGCTTGTGCTATTTGGTGCGTGAATGCCCATTGGCGGGTCGTACGCGAACCAATACTGCCCCTTGTCATCCTGAGCGCAGCGAAGGATCAGGTGGGTAGGCCAGAGTCCTCAACGTTGTGGATGATGGTGGTAAGAGGAACATTGGCCCCTCAATAGTAAGAGTCAAGAAGGGGTTACTGATCCTTCGCTACGCTCAGGATGACAAGGGTAGCAGGATGACAGGGCGGGGCAGGGTTTCGCGCAAGAGACAGAGTCGCATTCGCGTACCAGGAAGAGTAAACCGCATCACGTTTCTCGTTTCACGTTTCACCAACGGAGGGGTAAATGGAAGTAATCTGTCCGAATTGCGGCGCTGCGGGCCAGGAGACCGGGAAGTTCTGCGAGAATTGCGGGTTCGCCATTCCCGCCGATGGGGTTACATCTCCGCAGGGGCAGCAGCCTTCCGTTGCGGATAGCACCCAGCCCGACCCGGCTAGTGCGGCGAGTGGCGTGCCTGTGCAGGCGGCAGCCGGCGCGTCTCCTGCCGTGGCAGGTACTGCGAGCGCGGGGAATCCGGGGGTGGGTGGTCCAAATGTGGTGGGCGCGCAGTTCGTGGTGGTGCGCGACGGGCGGCCTAGCCTGGACGAGGGGTTCACCATCACGCGGGTAGGCGAGTTCCTGGTGGGGCGTATGGACCCGGAGTCGGGCACGCAGGTGGACGTTGACGTGCGCCAGTGGGTGCAGCCCTTCGACGTGCAGGGGCAGAAGCAGTACCTCATCCACCGCAAGCAGTGCTACATCGGCCTCACCGCCGACGACCTTGTGACCATACGCTCGTACCCCGGCTACGAGGCCGACACGCTGGTGAAGGCCCCCGGCGAGAACACCTTCACCTCGCTTCAGAACCTCGGCACCAAGCGCACCGCCCGGCCCGACGGCTCGTTCGAGCTACAACTCAACGACCAGATTTACATGGGCGACCCCGACGCCGTGATGTACCACCTCACCGGCGACTCCACAGCACAGGGGAGCTACCTGGTGCTGGAACTGATCAACAAGTCGTGATTTGGGAATTAGGATTTCGGGTTTCGGATTTGATTGGATACCTACTAATTCCGCAATCCGAATTCGGAATTCCCAAATCCCCCCGAGGTTTACGTGCCGCAGAGTTTTCACATTCGTACCTGGTCTAAGAGCCTGCCCAGCAGGGAGCACCCTCAGCATAATGAAGACCTGATCTGGTCGGCGCGCAACGGCCTGGCGCATGCCATGATTGACGGCATGGGTGGGGCGCGGCGCATCGTGGACGGCAAGGCGGTGGGTGGGGAGCATGCGGCGGCGAAGATAGGGGAGGTGCTGGACGTTCGGTTGCAGGGCCTTCCTGAGACGCTGTCGGTGACCGCTGCCCGCGAATTGCTTGCTGTGGCGGTGGCTGAGGCTGGGCCGAAGGTCTTCCAGGAAGTGAACGCATCGGGGCAGATACCGGCCTCCCAGGTGCCCGCCGGAAAGACCGCGCATGAGGCTATGGCCGCCGCCGTGATGACGGGGCTGCTCTTTTGCGAGGGCGGGCGGAGGGCCGTGCTGGGGCAGAACGGGGATACGCGGGGCTACCTCTTTTCGGGTGGTGAATTAATGCTCTTGACCGAGGACCAGGACGCCGTCGCCCTGGACGTGCATGAAGGAAAGCTTAGCGAGGACGACGCACAGGCCATACAGGAGGAGATGGACGCCTTCGATGGCTACGACATTGGGAAGCTGAGCGATAAAGCTCGTTACTACTTCGTGCGGCGTTACGCCGCCTTTGGGCAGATTGGAGACTCGCCGGAACCGCAGGCCCCGGTATTTTCAACCATACAACTGCGGCCTGGAGATGTGATACTGCTCTGTAGCGATGGGGTATACGCGAATCTCACCACGACCGAGATTCGTGATGGGCTTACCGCCGTGGACCCGGCCGCTGCGCTGGTGGACAAAGCCGACGCGCGGTCCGGCGAACGCACGCTGCCAGACCCTAATGACCTCTCAGCACCCTATAACTACCGTGCCCACGTGGATGACACGTCGGCGCTGGTGATATTGGTCGAGTGGTGAGTTAGGATTGGTGGTGAAGCTATGTGCTGCATAAGCAGAACCAATTTCCCTTTGTCATTCCGAGCGTAGCGAGGAATGACAAGGCCCACGAAGGAACGATCAGAGACAAAAGGAGAAAACAATGAGGGAGTTATGCTAGATAGGATGGATTGACAAGACGTTCTCCGGTGTTGTAAAGGAGCAGTTGCAACAGCAACCCCAAACAACCCGGAGAACAAGCTAATGATACCAGATATCGATGTACCTGATGATTGGTCGTTTGGCGA
>DASVRN010000149.1:0-7887 GCA_036388595.1 Chloroflexia bacterium | reverse complement strand
CTTTTCCGGCCCTCTAAGCTAACTCTAGCAGCACTGCTCTGCTGGGATGGTCGACCTGAGTGCTAGCCCTCCAATAGTTTTAAAGTGCCGGCAGGTTCTAGGTCAAGCACACCGTATATCTTAGCTCGAACACCAGAGCGTGCCCTGCCCTCGTTGGCATTTTTCGATTAGGTCTTCTATGGAAAGGTCAATTACTCCTAGATTCGAGATCTCTTGGTACGCCCGGAGGGACTCGAACCCCCGCACCTGGCTTCGGAGGCCAGTGCTCTATCCGCCTGAGCTACGGGCGCGTAATTTACCGCAAGCTAAATTATAGCCCATAGAAGCCCCGTTTTCAAGAAGCTCGCGCTCCCGCGGTGTGCATGACCCCGCTCGAGGTGCGAACTAACGGACTTCATGCCGCACTTCTACGTAAAGCTGCCCTAGGCTCTCCTCGGTTATAGTTACCGTCACGTACTCTTTATACCAGCCTGCCGAGAAATCGGAACTCCAGTAGGAACCTTCCCGGAGGAAGTTGAGCACCTGCACTCCTTCGCCCGCTTGTTCTATCCACCAGACCTTGAACCCGTAGCGTTTCTGCATCAGGTCCGTGTAGAAAGCCAGCACCTCCTCGTGGGAGTCCGTGGTGCGGAAGTCGTAGTTGAGCAGTCCCTCGGCGGTGCTGTTGATGACGGCCGTAGCGGTGGGGCCAGCCAGGCCAGGCGGCTTCTGCGTGGGGGTTGCTAAACCAAACGCAGCGGGGAAGACAGTGAGGCTTTCTATAGTGCGGTCCGCGGGAGGGGGAGTCCTGACGATCAAGCCCCACACGAAGCCGGACAACGAGCAAAAGCCAAACAGTGCCACCAGTACGACAATCCTGGACCGGTTGCCTGGGTGTGAGTCCGGGGCTGCTCTGCGCATAGTTCGCCTCCTCATTGTAGTGGTGCCATTATACAGGCCCAGGGTAGGGTCCAGTATGTTAGAACGATGGAAGGCACCCGGACAATACAAAAGGGGACGTGACAATTCACATCCCCTTAGCAATCTGCTGGTTGTGCCGGATGCCTATGCGGCGCTCTACTAACCCTTGGCCGCGACACCCGCCTCCGACAGCGTTTGAGCCACGTCCATGTGGATGCCGGGGCCCATCGTGCTTGTCAGGGTGATGGACTTGACGTAGGTACCCTTGGCCCCGGTCGGCTTGGCGCGCACCACGGCGTCCACCAGCGACAGGAAGTTGTCGCGAATCTGGTCCGCCGAGAACGACACCTTGCCGATGCCCACATGGAGCAGGCCGGTCTTGTCGTTGCGGAACTCGACCTTGCCGCCCTTGGCCTCCTGGATCACGCGGGGCAGGTCGGCGGCGTTCGCCACGATGGTGCCGCTCTTGGGGTTGGGCATGAGGCCGCGGCGGCCCAGCACCTTACCAAGACCCGCCTTACCGATCTTGCCCATCTGGTCGGCCACGGCGATAGCGATGTCGAAGTCGATCCAGCCACCATTGATGCGGTTGATTAGGTCGTCGCTGCCTGCGTAGTCCGCCCCGGCGTCCATAGCGATGCGCTGGCCCTCACCGTCAGCGAACACCAGCACGCGCACGGCCTTACCGGTGCCGTGGGGCAGGTTGGCTGTGGCGCGCACCTGCTGGTCGGCGTGCCGGGGGTCGATGCCCAGCTTCATATGCACCTCGATGGTTGAGTCGAAGTTCACATACGCGGTGTTCTTGAGCAAAGTAACAGCCTCGCCCGGCACATACGCCCTATCAGCATCTACCTGTGCCGCAGCCGCCACATATTTCTTACCATGCTTCTGCATCTAATTCCTCCATTTGGGATTTCGGAATGCGGATTTCGGATTTAGCTGGAGACGGAACAAATCCGCATTCCGAAATCCCAATTCCCAAATCAAATCTAGTCTCTAACGGTCAGGCCCATGCTGCGGGCGGAACCTTCGATCATCTTTACGGCGGCGTCCTCGTCGTAGGCGTTGAGGTCCTTCATCTTCATGCGGGCGATCTCAAGCAACTGGTCGCGGGATACGCTGCCGACCTTGTTCTTGTTGGGCGCGCCGGAACCTGTCTGCACGCCCGCTGCCTTCTTCAGCAGGTCGGACGCGGGGGGCGTCTTGGTGACGAAGGTGAACGAGCGGTCCTCGAACACGGTGATCTCGGCGGGGATTACGTAGCCCACCTGGTCGGCGGTGCGCTCGTTGTACTCCTTCACGAAGGCCATGATGTTGATGCCGTGACCACCGAGCGCGGGGCCGACAGGCGGCGCCGGGGTGGCCTTGCCAGCGTTAATCGCCAGCTTCACTATTGCGCGTACTTTCTTTGCCAACTGATTGCTCCTTAATTTTAGGCGGCTCTACTTTCGTGCCGCTACATAACAAAAAAGGCTTGAGAGTGATTCCCTCAAACCTTCACAATGCAGCGCAGCCTCACGGCCACATGGCATACTGTTTAGTTTGAGGTAATAACGGGTGACTCTGGGTCTCCCTCCCTCTGCTCTTTAGTTGTACCCTGTGTGATGCAACCTACTAATTGTACGGTGTTACGCCCGAAAAATCAAGGTCCGTGCTACGAATGTTAGACCAGCTTCTCCACCTGGAGGAAGTCGAGTTCCACCGGCGTTTCGCGGCCAAAGAACGACACTCGCACGCGCACCTTGCCTTTTTCCTGGTTGATGTTGTCCACGATGCCCTCGAAGTCCGAGAAGGGGCCGTCCACGATCTTGACTGCCTGGCCGGGCTGCAACGTGACCTTGAACTTGGTGGGGGCGGCGGTCTGCATCTGCTTGAGGATGCCGTCGGCCTCGTCTGGGGGCAGGGCGGTCGGTTTGTTGCCCACGCCGACGAAGCCGGTGACGCCGGGGGTGTTGCGCACTACGTACCACGAGCCTTCGTCCATGACCATTTCAACGAGCACGTAGCCGGGAAAAATCTTGCGCTGCACCGGGTGGCGCTGGCCGCCCTTGATCTCTATCTCCTCGACCGTGGGCACTTCCACGCGGAAGATGCGGTCGCTGATGTCGTGGGAGAGGATGCGGTGCTCCAGGTTCTTCTTGACCTTGTTCTCGTAGCCCGAATAGGTGTGAATGACGTACCAGCGCCGATCATCCTCCACGCCTTCGAGGATGGTGCCTTCCAGGCCCGACCCGCTACCGGTACCGCTACCGGTGCTGGTGCTGGCACTGCTAACAGGCGAGCCTCCGTCGGTAGCGGCCTGGGTTATGACTGTCTCTTCGAATTCGGGCGTGTTCATGGGAGCTTCTTCCTCGAACGGGGTACAACAAACGTATGCCGGTAAGTGGTCGGGATTGGAGCGGCTTTATGCCATTCGCTGCCAGCAACGCCGGTTACAAACGGGGCTACGAGTTACGGGTTACGGGTTGACGGTCCTGTACAGGAACTGGAGCAGGGCGTCGAGCGCGCCGAGGGCGGAGCCGATTACTGCCGTAATACCGATAACCACGATGGTGAGGTTGCGGGTCTCCTCACGGGTGGGCCAGGTGACCTTGCGTAGCTCGGCCATGATGTCGCGAATGTTGCCTCGCAGCCTACCGAACCTGCCGGTGCTGGTGCCGGTGCCCGTGCCATTTCCGCTGCCGCCGGTGGTGGCAGTGACGCGGGGCCTGGTGCGCTCCGGGGTCTGCGCGGGGGCAGGCTGTCTGCGGCCAGTTAACGCCATTGTAAAGATTACTCCTCGTAGTGTTCAGCGGGTTGCGTTGCCAGGTCAAGTAGGTGGGCCAGGTGGGGTGAAAGCGGGTGGCACGCGCGGAGAGACTCGAACTCCCAACCGGCCGCTTTGGAGACGGCTGCTCTGCCAATTGAGCTACGCGCGTAAGCTGAGAAAAAAAATCGCCCCCTGCCTAAGCATGCGGACTGACCATCGTCTATGATTATACGGCATGTGTGCGGGGCTGTCAAGGAAAATGCTGCAAGCATCATGACTGTTTCAGGCTAGGCCGTCTACGAAGCACAGAACTAAACACCACCCTGTCATCCTGAACGTAGTGAAGGATCTAAGATACTGCTTCTTCCCCTGTATTGAACCTACAGCACCCCGCCCCACGCGTCCGTCAGCATACCTACTCACCTTCTTGAGATCCTTCACTACGTTCAGGATGACAGATGGGTGTTTGGTTCCGCAATCCTGCTTCGGTGCAGCCACGGCCGCACGTGCCTGCTGTTGCATACCATCTATATCGTTCTTGTACGATCACCCGATGTCTGCACGTTTCTGCTCTAGATAGACCTGTAATCGGTTTGCCAGGTCACGACCATAGAGGAACGCTACCAACATTACGTCGATATCTTCTTTACCGGTTTACCGGCTTCAGGGTTACACCACTCGATGGCCCTTCGCGAATAATAGCGCGCAACGTCACCCATATGACTTCCCAAAGCTATTCTTTCGCTCGCATCAGCCTTCTTGCACAGCCCTAGCATGAAGTCTCCTGGGTAAGGAGCCTGGTCATGCAAGCCAGTAGTGTCATCATTCATGTGGGAGCCTCGTAGCAGAATTAAACAATAATGAAGCATGGGATGCTTACTTCCCATGCTTCATTATATATCTATATCACTCTTGACCTGCCAAACGCCTAACTCAGCACTCGGCGCTCAGAACTCGGAACTTACTTCGTCTCGCGGTGAACGCGGTGTAGACGGCAGCGCGGGCAGAACTTGTTGAACTCCAACCGCGTCGGGTCGTTGCGCTTGTTCTTCGAGCTGGTGTAGTTGCGGTTCTTGCACTCGGTGCAGGCCAGGTAGATTATGATGCGGTCGGCTTTCTTTGCCATTGGTTTGTCCCTCTAACACGTAACGCGTAACTCGTAATGCGGCAGAGCGCATGACATGTTACGCGTTACGTGTTACTCGTTACGTCCTAAATTACTCGAGGATCCTGGTCACCACGCCTGCGCCCACGGTGCGGCCACCCTCGCGGATTGCGAAGCGGAGACCTTCCGTGATAGCCACGGGCACGATCAGCTCGACGGTCATGGTGATGTTGTCACCAGGCATAACCATCTCGACACCCTCCGGCAGCGCGATGGTGCCGGTCACGTCGGTGGTGCGGATGTAGAACTGAGGGCGATAGCCGGTGAAGAACGGCTTGTGACGGCCACCCTCTTCCTTGCTCAGTACGTACACTTCGCCTTCGACCTTGGTGTGAGGCTTGATCGACTTGGGAGCCGCCAGCACCTGGCCGCGCTCGATGTCGTTGCGCTCGATACCGCGCAGGAGGCAGCCCACGTTGTCGCCGGCCAGACCCTCATCAAGCGTCTTCTGGAACATTTCCACGCCGGTCACAACCGTGCTGCGGACCTCGTCCTTCATGCCGATGATCTCGATGGTCTCACCGACGCGGACCTTGCCCTGCTCGATACGGCCGGTCACCACGGTGCCGCGGCCCTTGATACCGAACACGTCCTCAACAGGCATGAGGAACGGGCGGTCGATGGCACGCTGCGGGGTCGGGATGTAGTTGTCCACGGCGTCCATCAGCTCGCGGATCGGGGCGTACTCCGGTGCGTTGATGTCCTGCGAGCTCGACTCGAGGGCCTTGAGGCCGGAGCCGCGCACGATAGGTACATCATCGCCGGGGAACTCGTACTTGGTGAGCAGCTCGCGGATTTCAAGCTCCACAAGCTCGAGCAGCTCGGGGTCGTCCATCATGTCAACCTTGTTGAGGAAGACGACGATGGCGGGCACCTGCACCTGGCGGGCCAGGAGGATGTGCTCCTTGGTCTGCGGCATAGGGCCGTCGGGGGCGGACACAACCAGGATCGCGCCGTCCATCTGGGCGGCACCGGTGATCATGTTCTTGATGTAGTCCGCATGGCCGGGGCAGTCTACGTGCGCGTAGTGCCGGGCTTCGGTCTGGTATTCTACGTGGCGGATAGCGATTGTGATACCGCGCTCGCGCTCCTCGGGGGCGTTGTCGATCTGGTCGTAGGCCATGAACTGGGCCCGGCCCTGGAGAGCCATCACCTTGGTGATAGCGGCGGTCAGCGTGGTCTTACCGTGGTCTACGTGGCCGATTGTGCCTACGTTGACGTGCGGCTTCGTTCGCTCGAACTTCTGCTTACCCAATTTGGAAATCCTCCTGAACGTTCTAACGACCCCGGCGCGGGGTCGCAGTCTCTAATAATGGTCCTCTAGTAGTTGTGGGGAGTAGCTGGAGCCCACGAGCAGGATCGAACTGCTGACCTCATTCTTACCAAGAATGTGCTCTACCGACTGAGCTACGTGGGCGGGCGCAATACGGATTTGGGACTTTGGAATGCGGATTTCGGATTTGTTAGTCAATCAACAATCAAATCCTAAATCCCAATTCCCAAATCGGTTATCGGTACGCCGTCGGAGCTTGTGAGAGCAACCGCAGCTGTGGGCAGAGAAGGATTCGAACCTCCGTAGGGCGAAGCCCGACTGGTTTACAGCCAGTTCCGATTGTCCACTCCGGCATCTGCCCAGGGGAGCCGACGGTCAGATTCGAACTGACGGCCAGCTGTTTACAAAACAGCTGCTCTGCCACTGAGCTACGTCGGCGTACCGAGTCTTTGCGCTGGTTTTTCAGGTGCTATTCCTCTATTTTAGCCTGCTTTTCAGCGTGGCCTTTTTTGAGGACCGGAAGCTATTATACAGTATGCAGATAAGGGTGTCAAGGAAAATGAGCGCGGGGCAAGGGGTGCCCTGCCACGTGTGCCCTGCCAATGAATTGGCGGGCTTACAAGGAGCAAAGTCTCCTTCGGAGACTACCCGTGTGTTAGTTTGTACACGTTTCGTTATGGTCGAGTCGCTCTTGTAGTCCGCGCGAGCTTTTTCGAGGGCAGCCACGCTGTCGGTGAGGCCGCCCGGGCGGTTGCGGGCCAGCCATATGTCCTCGTACTCCCGGATGATGTCGCGCATATCGTCATCGAGGGCTTCAGGTGTGGCGCCTTCACCCCCCTGCTGTTGGGCGGCCAGTTGCCCGCGCAAGCACGCGTGGCGCAACAGCCTGGCCGTGTTCTCGTATTCCCTCACGATGAGCGCCGCGTCGGGCCTCTGCATGCGAGCGTGCGAAATAGGGGCCATCGCGCCGTCAATGGCTTCGAGGAGGGCGGCGTAGCGGGGCCAGGGTCTTTCGCTCTTGCGCAGCTGCTCGAAGGGGCGTTGCAGCGTCCAGAAGAGGGCCGAGCCGTTGTGAACGGTCACTTCTGGCGCTTTGTAGATGTTGCCCAGGTCGTAGGCCACGCGGCCCATGCTGCCGGTGGGGTCGCGGAAGGCGTGCGTGCTTACGACGGCAGCGATGTCCATATCGCGGTTGGCCTCCAGCGCCCAGGAATACGCCGCCCCGACCGCGAAGCCCAGGTAGCTGACCGGCAGCGCCTGCCAGTGCCCGTGATCGCCCCAGTCGGTATTGAGGTAGCCTGCCGCCCCATGCTTCAGCCCGTTTTCGGCGGCGCTCAGCAGGTTGCCCACCGCGTTATCCGTGCGCCCGGCGATGGAGGTCCAGGAGGACGTGCCGGGGCAGACGTAGAAGGGGATACCGGAGCTTGCGAACATCGCTCCATGCTCGTCAAACGGGTGGTCTGCCTCGTAGCCCCATTCGAGCGCGATGCTGTTTTTGGGCAGCTCGGAGATCAACTCGGGCGTGTGCACGATAATGTCGCCCCAGAACTGCATGGTGTAGCCTCGCTCCTCGACTTCGCGGTGTATCTTGAGCAGGTAATCGAGGTACACGCGCTCCACGCCGCGCCGCAGGCACTCCTCTTTGCTGCGGCCCTGCCCCAGGTCGAAGGTCTCGTCGCAGCCCACGTTGAACTGCTTGCTGGAGAAATGAGGCAGAAGCTCGTCGTAAAGCCCGCGCACGAGTTCCAGGCTGCCGGGATCGCCGGGACACAGGCTGAACGGCCCCTGCATCGTGCCCCA
>DASVRN010000148.1:0-6115 GCA_036388595.1 Chloroflexia bacterium | reverse complement strand
GGAAGAGGAGTCCCCTTGTGGGACTTCGTAAGGTGTAGCCCCCGATTTCAATCGCGGGGCGTCGCCTGGCACCGCATGCACCATATACTAGTTTATTTGCTGACATTCCTTCGTTAGCACGGTACTGAACGCAGTGGAGAGTCTCGTCCCATACCGAAGTGTTTCACTTTTCTTTTGCGGCTCAATGGCTGGCTGTAGGAAAGGTGGGAGTTTGGGTGCTAAAGGACGAGATTCTTCACTGCGTTCAGAATGACAAGGTCCGACTTTCGGTGCGGGCAAACAGGCACTGTGCCGGTCGGAGCATGCACCCATTCAAGGCCGAGTGGTGGCCTATGGTTGTAGGGTCATTGCGCGTCAGGCCCTTATGCGTTCACCAGCCCCTTGTACACGTCCAGCACCGTGCGTGCTGCCGCCTGCCAGGTGAACTGCGACACTTGCCTGGGGCCTGCGTCCGAAAGGCGGCTACCTAGTTCTTCATCGCTCAATAGCCGTTGCAGCCCAGCCGCTATGGCTTCCACTGAATGTGCATCGACCTTCAGGGCGGCCTCACCCACCACCTCCGAGAGCGCGCCGTCCCTTGATACCAGGGTGGGTACCCCGCACGCCAGGGCTTCCGCCGCGGGCAGGCCGAACCCTTCATAAAGGCTGGGGTAGGCAAAGACGGCGGCCATGTTGTATAGCGCGGGCAGGTCGTCATCATGCACGTAGTCAACCAGCACCACTCGCCCGCCCGCCGCGTTCACCCTCTGTGCGGCTTCCAGCACCGGCTCGTACAGCCAGCCCCGCCGCCCCGCCAACACCAACCCCACGTCTCTGAGGCTGTCACGCTCAACTAGCAGGCCGTAAGCCTCCACCAGGCGTGCCAGGTTCTTGCGCGGCTCAAGCGTGCCGACGTGCAGTATAAACCGCTCAGGCAGGCCAAGCTGGTTTCTGAGGTCATGTGCCTTGTTCGCGCCCGCACCTGGGGCAAAACGCTCGTCCACGCCATTGTAGGCCACAGTGATCTTGCCGGGCGGCACATGTAATAACTTCACAAGGTCGTCGTGGGTCTGCCGCGACACGGCGATAATGTGGTCGGCGCGGCGTACGGCCCTTGGCACCGTCTTGCCCAGGAAGGCGGCCAGGGTCGGTTCGGCGCACTCGGGCACCACCATGAACGAGAGGTCGTGCACGGTAATCACGTCCTTGCCGGACACGTGAGGAGGGGATACGAAGTCGGGCGAGTGCAGCAGGTCCATGCGCCCCGCGAAGAGGTCCACCGGCACCGGCACGCGCAGCCGCTGCCACACCGCGAACATCTCCCGCACCGACATGGGCACCCGCGCGGGCCTGAAGTTGGAGTGCCGCCGGAAAAGGGCCGCCGCCTGCCGCGTTTCAGGCGTGGGTTTAGGAAGTCCCCTGGCCGCGTAAAACAGCCTGTAGCTGTTCTCCCCGTCCAACCCCGCCAACGCCGCCACCAGCGACCGCGTATACCGCGCGATCCCCGCACCGGGGTATATGCCTGTGGTGTAATCGAGAGCAATCTTCATGAGTGGTTAGTGGTTAGTGGTTAGTGGTTAGTGGTTAGACGCTCTGTGCTAACCACTAACCACTAACCACTAACCACTCCCTATCTTCGTTTGCTGATGAGATAGAGGACAAGGCCGCCGACTACGAGGCTCCAGTAGTTGATGAGGCGGTCGAGGATGGCGATTGAGACGGCCATGTTGTGATCTTTCAGGAAGAGGCCGAGCGCCACCGTGACGGCCCCTTCGACCACGCCCGCCCCGCCCGGCGTGAGGGGCAGGGTGGTGAGCAGGGAGCTTAGCAGGGCGATGAATATGACCGCCGACAAGGTAACCACGTGGGCGTCCAGGGAGCGCGTGACGAAGAAGAGGCGAGCGGCCTCCAGGAACCAGATGATGATAGTGAGGCCAAGCACAGTGGGCAGGCTGCGGCGCTTGAACGAGTGGAGGATGCCCTGCCGGAACTGGGTGAACTTGGCCTTGAAGCGTCCTGGGACGAAGCGCAGCACTATGTGGCTGAAAAAGCGCAAAGCCACCAATCCGCCGATAAGGGCCAGCACCATGCCCGCCCCGAACAGCATCACCAGCGTGAGGTTGACTTCACCCTGGCTGGCGAGCCGCTGCCCCACCAGCGTGAACGAGGCCGCCAGCAAACCGAACAGCACCAGCAGGTCCACCACGCGCTCGGCAAATATGGTGCCTATCGTGCTGGAGAACGAGATGCCGGAATTGCGCTTGAGCAGGTAGCTGCGGTAGGCGTCTCCCAGCTTGGCGGGCACGATGCAGTTGACGAACCAGCTAAGGTAGATAATCTCCACCAGGCCGTTGGTGCTTGGCAACTGCTGGGGCGAGTCCTGTTTGCCGTGCCCCGCGTTCTTGAGGAGCACCTTCCAGCGGGTGGCCCGCAGCCAAAACGCGGAATAGTAGACCAGGAAGCCGGTTACCAGGAATAGTGGGTCGGCAGTGAGAATGGTGCTCCAGGTCTGTGCCACGTCGATGTTGAGCCGGGTAAAGAGGAAGACGATGAGTCCTATAGCCAGCGCGAACGAGAAGAGCGTGCGGACGTTGAGCAGCTTGTGGCTGAGCCAGGAGCGGTCCTCGGAGATATCCTCCACCGACTCGGCCATGGCCGGAGATTCCGCTTCGATCTGCGCGCGCTCGTCGGGTGGTATATCCACCTCGCCGGTGTCCACGTCGATAGGCGGAAGCTCTATAAGCGAGTGGTGCTCGTGGTGTCGAGGGGGCAAAGAGGTTGCCGAACTCTCAAGGGGTGCGCCGGAAGGTCGCGCCTGCCGAGGTCCGTTCCCACCGCTCGTGGCGGTGCCTTCCGCCACGTTTCCGGCACCATCGTGCCCGTCATGCCCACCTTGCTCATCCTGGCCGTTCGAGCCGTTCCTCTGCGTTGGACGGTCCTGGCCGGCGGGCGTTCCGGGGCTGGGTCGAGAGTTCAGAATTGTTGTGCCTCCGATAAAGAGTGAGCAGCGGCGCAGTACCCGGCTCAACAGAGTCTCTGGAATATTACCACAAACGCCGTGCAGGAGTCAGGCGCGCATCTGTGTAACAGCAGGTAACATACCAACCGCGCACGTTAGATGCCCTCTTCAGCCTGGGGCCGCTACCCCTCTATAGACTCTACATGAGAAATAAGCGTCAGCCTGTGCCAGCTTTCTAAAAGTCCCAAAGGATTCAACCATCTATGCCTTCCTGAGAGTCTTGGAATTACATCTATATGAACCAAGCCCCACCCTTGTCATTCTGAACGCAGTGAAGAATCAGGTGTGGAGGGATGCTGCTGAGCTGTGAGGAGCAGCCCCTCCTTTGTCATTCTGAGTGGATCATCTTGCAAGTAAGTTACCCCTAACAGGAGCAAGCCCCCCTCTGTCATCCTGAGCGTAGCGAAGGATCAGGTGGGTAGGGAAGAAGCTGTATTGAACTACCCACGTCAGACTACCCACGTCGGCTTGCCGGCAGGCTCCCGCACTTGTAGAGAGTCCGACTACCACCTGATCCTTCGCTGCGCTCAGGATGACAAGGCCTCTCCTCCTCCTCTTTGTGGTAACTTACTTGCATGATGACCCTCTGAGCGCAGCGAAGAATCTCGTCCCTCACCGGGATGTTCCCCCTTTCTCCTGTGCGTATGTGACGGTAGGAAAGGTGTTACTTGGGTGCTGAGGGGCGAGATTCTTCGCTGCACTCAGTACCGAGCTAACGAAGGAAAGTCAGCCAACAGGACACCACGCGTGTGAGAAGCCACACATGGTGCCAGGCGACGCCCCGCGATTGAAATCGGGGGCTACACTCTGCGAAGTCCCTGCGGGACTGCCTATATGCAGAAGGGCCGCTTTCGAGAGAGTAGAGAGAGTAGAGAGAGTAGGTAGCGTAGGAGGGTAGAGGAGTCCCCTTGTGGGACTTGGTAACGTGTAGCCCCCGATTTCAATCGCGGGGCGTCGCCTGGCACCATGTGTGTCTCTATTAGCTGACATTCCTTCGTTAGCATGGTACTCAGAATGACAAAGGGGGAGATGGTCCCGTAATTCAACGGCCTAACTACCCACCTGATTCTGAGCGTAGCGAAGAATGACAAGGGAGGCTTGGTTCGGGAGTTGCAACGTGAGGGCAGTCCGTCGGGGCAAGGGATGGAATGCTCCGCCTTTGCACTGCCGCACACCTCGTTTATAATCCAGCAAAACCGCAAAGGAGCACCTTATGACCAGTATGGGCAGCCGGGCCGACATATACACCCGGCCGGCGGAACTCTTACAGGACCTCCTCCGCTTCGACACCACCAACCCCCCCGGCAACGAGCGCGAGTGCGTCTATTACATCCACAACCTCCTCTACGACGCGGGTTTCGACACTGAGATAGTGGGCCTCGATGACAACCGCCCCAACCTTGTCACCCGGCTGAAGGGACGCGGCGAGGCACCCGGCCTCCTGATGCAGGGGCACGTGGACGTGGTGACCACCTACGGCCAGGACTGGCAGCACCCACCCTTCGGGGGCGACCTGATCGACGGCTACGTATGGGGCCGCGGGGCCATCGATATGAAGTCGGGTGTGGCGATGATGATAGCCGCTCTGTTGCGAGCTAAGGCCGAGGGATTGCAGCCGCCGGGCGACGTGGTGCTGGCGGTGCTCGCGGACGAAGAAGCGGGCAGCGACTTCGGTGCGAAGTACCTCGTGGAGCACCACCCCTACCTGTTCGACGGCGTAAAATACGCGATAGGCGAGGCTGGCGGCAGCACCGAATATATCGGCGGTCGCAAGTTCTACCCGATACAGATAGGCGAGAAGCAGATGTGCTGGATGCGGGCTATCGTGCGTGGGCCGGGCGGTCATGCCTCTTTGCCGATGCGGGGCGGTGCCATGTCGAAACTGGGCCGGATGCTCACCACGCTGGACAACCACCGCCTGCCGGTGCACATTACCCCGCCCGTACAGCAATCAATAGAAGCCATAGCGGCAGCCCTGTCGCCTGAGATGGGCCGCATGGTGCTCGGCCTGCTCGACCCCACCAAGACCGACGCTATACTCGACCAATTGGCCGAGCTTGGTGGAGCCGTGAGAGAAGTGGCCCGGTCGCTTGATGCGGTGCTACACAACACGGCCCAGCCCACGGTTGTGCGCGGCGGCGAGAAGACCAACGTAATCCCCAGCGAGATCGTGGTGGAGTTCGACGGCCGGCTGCTGCCCGGCTATAAGCCCGAAGACATGCTCTCGGAGGTCGGCGCGCTGCTGGGCGACGAGGTAGAGCTTGAGGTGGTGCGGTTCACGGCGTTCGAGAAGCCCATCGATATGAGCCTGTACGATACCCTGGCGGACATCATGCGCGAGATGGACCCGGAGGGCGTACCTGTGCCCTACGTGCTCAGCGGGGTGACCGACGCGGTCAACTTCGCCAAGCTGGACATACAGTCCTACGGCTTCACGCCCATGATACTGCCGGAGGGCTTCAACTACATCGAGACGGTGCACGCCGCCGACGAGCGCATCCCGGTCGAGGCGATGGACTTCGGCACCGAGGCGATTTACAAGCTGATTACGCGGATGGGCGGCTAGTCGTATGTAAAGAGGGGGGGCGCGGCGAGCTACAGCCGTGCCCTCTCGTCCCGAATGGAACCATAAAGGTGAAAATCATCCTCAGCAGGAAGGGCTTCGACTCGGCCACGGGCAAGGTGGCAAGCCCCATCCTCCCGAACGGCGAACTGTGCTCTCTGCCGATACCCACGGACGAAGAGCACCAGCAGTCCATCCGCTATGCCGATATTAAAGTGGGTGATGTTTCTCTTGGCATGCTCGTCAGCGACCTGACCCGGTGCAGAATATCGCCCGAACACACAGCCCACCTGGACCCCGACCTGCGCTACTCAAGCTACCACAGAGCGCCGGGCTGGAAGCCCATCTTCGGGCAGGATGCGGCCGCGGAAAGCCACCTGCAAAGGCAAGGGGTGGCGGAAGGCGATATCTTCCTCTTCTTTGGCTGGTTCAGGCAGACCGAGTTGGTAAACGGCCGATACCGCTACGTCGCCAACGCCTCCGACTGCCACCACATCTTCGGCTGGCTGCAAATCGAGCGCCGCATACCCGTGATCAACCGCGCAGAGCTACCC
>DASVRN010000147.1:0-7291 GCA_036388595.1 Chloroflexia bacterium | reverse complement strand
ACAGTACGTAAGGCTCACCTACAGCAAAGGCCAGTATCGAGAAGACGGCGGCCAGGAGAACGTATTTCGCTCCACCGAGCAGGTGCCCCGCGAAGCTACGTTCGCGCTCCTCGGCGGTGGCGGGCGACACACCGACCGGGTCACCGAACTCCGCTCCAAGCTTACGTGTTCTCTTGCGGTACCCGGCGCGGAGCACGACCGCGGCTACGACTACGAGGGCGATGGGCAGCACAGATATCTTGCACGCGACCGCCAGACCGAGGCAGGCCCCGGCCCCTACCGCCGCCCACCAGCGTGGCCGCTGCATCAGCACCACACTGAAATAGATCGCGCCCATGATGAAAGTTACAAGGAAACTCTCAACAATGAAGAAATGAGCAATTTGAATGGCGGTAACCGCGAACCCATAAAGGGCGGCCGCGATGAGGGCCGTGCCGCTGGAATAGAGTCGCCGGGCTATCAAGAAGACCAGCAGCACCGTTATGAGGTCAAAAATGGAAGCGAGCGAGCGCCCGATGATGGCGGTGGCCTCTATGTTCCTCACCCAGTAGCCGTCCGGCTGCGTGGTCGTTTCGGGCAGCACCGTGTCGAGGAGCCAGCCTGTGGCGCGCTCCAGGTAGATGGGGAAGGCACCCCACGGGTACTCGTTTAGCTCGTCGCGGCGTGTGTTGAGCGTGCTTACGTGCCAGTCGAACAGGTCCTCCGTCCTCTCGGGCCAGTTGATCTTAGGCGTCGTGGAGTTGAGGATAGACATCTCGTCCGGGTTCTGCCAGGTGCCCTGGTCGTACATGCGCCCGTAAAAACGGAAGAAGGTGGCGCAGGCCATGATGAGCACAAGCAGCAATAACACCCTGTGTCGCCGCCAGAACGGCTCGCGTTCTTGCCGGGCCGCTTGCAGGGGCCTATCTACCGGCGGATGAGTAACATGCTCTGAATACAATACGTAGCTCCTAGCTGCGCTCGAACCGAATGACTTTCAACAACACAGGATACTTCAAGCAACGCAAACACGCGCAGGGCCGAATCCCTACACTACAACCGATTTTAACACACTGGAATTACCAAGGGCAAGACCCGACTTGTCAGCCTCGACCGGCACACACTTCAATTTGCTCGCTACGTGGATTGACAAGCGGGCAGTGGCACGCGAATAATAGCCCTGACATGACTTCGGCAAGTGTGAGGCTCAATGCTTGAGTACAGGTACTGCCCGGTATGCGCGACAGCACTCCAGGAACTCCATCTTCCAACTGAGGACCGGCCCCGCCTGGTATGTGTCGGCTGCGGCCACATATTCTACATCAACCCTAAGGTCGTAAGCGGCACTCTTCCCATCGAGAATGGTAGAGTGTGGCTGTTGAGGCGCGGCATCGAACCGAGGTCGGGCTATTGGACGCACCCGGCGGGCTACCAGGAGTGGGACGAAACGACGGAGGAAGCCGCCATCCGCGAGACACTTGAAGAAATCGGCTGTGAAGTTACGATAGACAGCTTGCTAGGAGTGTACTCCCGTGCCGGTGCGCCCGTAGTGAATGTGATCTACCTTGCATCCTTCGCGGGGCCTGAGCAGCAGCCCGGTCTCACTCCTGAAGCGGTGGAGGTCAGGGCCTTTGCCCCGGACGAGGTGCCGTGGGAAGAATTAGCTTTTGTCAGCACCGAGCGTGCGCTGCGTGACTGGATCGCATTGCCACGGCCCACTACGTAACGTGGGTCGCTACGGCCGCTGCTCTTCCTCAGCGTGTGGCGGGGGGTAATTCAAGTCTTCAGCTACATCCTGCTGGGGCTGGTATGGGGTCTCAGCGTGCGGCATCGCGTAGTCGATATGCGGCAGCTCGACCGCCTCACGCGAGCCATTGGAAGCGGCTCCGACAGCGGCTGTCTGCGCGGCGAGGTGCTCGGCTATGCGGGGCGGCATATCCCCTCCAGCCACAAACTCAGCCTTTTCCTGGTCGGTCATCATTTCGAGCACGGGGTGGATTTGTTCCGGGCTGCCGTTCTTGCGCGCGGGCGGCGAGTTGAAAGTGGCGGTAGTTGTAGCCGCCACCTCGTTCAGCTCGCTGGAGATATCGCGCCAGACACTCCTGGCGGGTTCGACCGCGCGGCGGACTTCGGCGATTCCTTTGCCAATCGAGCGGGCGGCTTCGGGCAAGCGCTCGGGCCCGAGCACAATTAGTGCGACGAGCGCGATCAGCATTATCTCACCAAACCCCATGCCGAATATTTCCACAGTATCTCCTGGGCTTGACCCGGCGCGTTCCCCAACCCGACCGCACAGACGGGGCCGCTTAGCTCACTCCCTGCGTGGCGCTTGAGGCAACTTCCGCGGCTACCCACCGGTAGTACTCAACATTTGCTTCTGCTGGCACCACTCTCAGGACGCAAGGCACGTCGTAGCTGTGTTTCTGCTCGATTACCCCGGCCGCTTCTACGGCTCTTGAGGCGAGCGTTTTGCAGACGAGCACCATCTCTTGCTCGTCCGCCACCTCGCCGTTCCACATGTAGAGCGAGCGCGAGGCGTAGATGTTGGCGCAGGCAATCAGACGTTGCGAAAGTAACAGTGAAACCAGGCTCGTGGCCTCGTTCGCGCTCCCACACGGAACGTAAAGCATCACTAGTGGGTCGTTGGTCTGTTGGGGTGCGTCCATGTTCAGGCACCATTATAACCAAGCGACACCCGGCTCACAACAACGTCACCAGGCGTGAGGCGCCCGCAATTTGCGGAATTGCCCGTCCGCGGTTGAACTAGCGAGTATCCTGCGATGTACTTTATAATGGAGATGCGTACCTCTACAACTACGTGTCGTCGCTTGAACCTCGAGAAATGAGGACGCCTTGCTAGTCTTGTCAAAGCGGCCCAGGGTAGGTCTCGCAGCCGAGTCCTGGAGCCACACAATTGAAACAGCACTCCGCGCCGCCGGGCGACGCATAATCTGGCGGCGGGCCTTGCGCTTGGTCGCGCTCTCCTTGCCTTTCCTTGTCCTCGGCGTGGCGGTCTACATAGCAGTGCTGCGTTTTACGCTCACGAACCTCCCCGGCTGGCCCGTGCTCCTGGCGTTTGTCTCCTGGCTCGTGGTAGTCGCCCTGTGGACGCGCGCGCAACCCGTGACTAGCGCGGAGGCTGCGCGCTTCATCGACCGCGCGTTGGGTCTTGACGAGCGGGTAACCACTTCTATCGAACTCATCAACTCGGCCAGGCTGGTACGCTCCCAGGCACCACGCACCGGCGTGCATTACGCCCTCCTGGCGGACACTGCCGAGGCGCTTGATGAGCGACTGGACAGACTGCCCACGCCGTTCTACTTTCGTTGGACGCGAGTGAACGCGCTCGCGGTGGTAGTGTCGATGCTGGCCCTCGTATCTACCGTGGTAGTGCCCACGCAGGCGGAGATTGTGCGGGGTGAGCGTAGCGCCCTGGTGAAAGCTGTGCAGGACCAGCTGGCGCAGGTTCAGGTCCTCCGTAGTGAACTGGAGGCAAACGAGCACCTGTCTCCAGACCTGAAAGCTTCCATTCTCCAGGAACTTGCGTCCCTGGAAACCACGCTGCAAAACACGTCGCTGGACCAGGCTTCCGCTATCGCAACGGTGGCAGACGCCGAGCAGCGGCTCCGGTCCCTGTTGCAAACGCCCTCCGCCGACTTCGACGGGCTGGTGGCCGCCGCGCAGTTAGTGTGGAACGCGGCGGTCCAGAACCTGGAGTGGGAGGCCGACACCTCGATTTACACGACCGACCTTGGCCGGGCCTCCGAGGCATCACTGTTCCTGAGCGACAACGTGAAGCGGATGACCCCGAACGCCGAGCGGCGCGTGTCTTTCAGCCTGGAGCGCGCGTCGAGCCAGGCGTCCGGCCGCGAACCGGAACTGGGCCAGCTGCTCGCTTCCGCCTCCACCGCCGTGCGCACCCGCGATCATACTCCCGCCGTGCGTGCCCTGGAAAACGCTTCTCACAAGTTTGCCGAGGCCAACAACCAGCGGGAGGACTCGGTAGCCCTGGAAAACGTGCTCTCCCAGTTGAACAAGGGGCGCGAACAACTCGCGCAGGCAGGACGGCCCCAGGCCAAGAAGGCGCAGGTAGGGTTCCGGCGTCGCGGGCCTGCGACGGGCGCTGCGAACGCCACCCCGGACCTTGAAAACTTCGACTCAAATGAGCAGGCATCACAATCTGGCACCCCTGGTAGCCAAGGTATCTCTAACTTCAGCGGTATGGGTCCGCTTGTCGGGGAGAACAGCGTAGCTGCCTACGGAGGGTCGCCATCGTCGGACGGCGCGGGAGGCGACCCCGCCAAGACGGGTGGGGAAGACGGCACCACATCGCCCGGCAGCGGTCCCGGCGGGGGCACCAATGGACAGGAGGGCGGGCAGTCGGAGGGCAGCCAGCAAACTTCCGGGGGCGGTTCCGCGGGAGGGGCCACCTCCGACTCCGGCGAGCAAGGCACATTGGA
The DNA here is from genome assembly GCA_036388595.1 of Chloroflexia bacterium. Taxonomy (GTDB): domain Bacteria; phylum Chloroflexota; class Chloroflexia; order QHBQ01; family JADMIH01; genus JADMIH01. The sequence continues at coordinate 2,852 of DASVRN010000147.1, read as the reverse complement.
GGGAACGATCAACGGCCCGACAGGAGGCACCGGGGGCGCGATAAGTCGCGTGCCGAACCCGTCGGGGAGTGGCAACGCTACCGGCACTGAGGGCAGCGCAACACCCGTGCCCGGAGAGGGCGAGGCTCCTTCAGGGGGCGATCAGGTGTACGTACCGAACGGCCCCGAACAAGGTACCGAAGGTAGGGTGACGACCTCCGAATCCCCCGATGATAGTTCAGACGAGCCAAACACGGGCGGGGTGGGCGGTCGCATAGGCGAGGGCGAGAGCGGCGGGACCGAAACCACCGAAGGTACGGGCGAGGGGGGCGCGGTGCGCGTGCAGACCCCCTACCGTGAAGTCCTTGCAGAATACGCACGACAGGCAACGGAGGCAATCGACCGTGCGTACGTACCCCCCGATGCGAAACAATATGTGAAGGACTACTTCTCTGAGCTAGGCAAGTAACCGGCCGTGCAGGCCAGGGACCCCGCGGACTTCGGACTCTGCTTGCCTATTGAACGAGTTTTCCAAGGAGCACCTAGTGGCACTGACTGAGAGAGAGACAAGTGCTGTTGGCACCAGCGACGTGCCTCACGCGCGGCGCGACATGACGCCCGAGGCCTTTCGCGAGAGGGCGCTTGCCGTCGAACAGGAGGTCGGCAAGGTTATCGTCGGCCAGCGCAATTTGATTCACCAGGTGCTTGTGGCCCTCATCGCGGGTGGCAACGTACTGTTAGAGGGCGTGCCCGGTCTTGGCAAGACGATGTTGGTGCGTACGCTGGCGGACGTTATCGACTGCCAATTCAGCCGGGTGCAGTTCACACCCGATCTCATGCCTGCCGACATCATCGGCACTAACATCCTCAACGAGGACGAGCACGGACGCCGCAGCTTTGAGTTTCAGCCAGGCCCGGTCTTCGCCAACCTGCTGCTCGCGGATGAAATCAACCGCGCCACTCCCAAGACGCAGTCGGCCCTGCTCGAAGCTATGCAGGAAGGCACCGTTTCCGTGGCGCGCACCATCTACGACCTCCCGAAGCCGTTCTTCGTGCTAGCCACGCAAAACCCCCTGGAAATGGAAGGTACCTATCCGCTGCCCGAAGCCCAGCTCGACCGCTTCTTCTTCAAGCTCGAAGTGGGCTTCCCCACCGCAGCCGAGCTGATAGCGATATCGGACCGTACTACCTCCGGGAACGACCCGGAAGTGGGACGAGTGGCGAGCGCCCAGGACATATTGTCGATGCAGCACCTGGCTCGACAGACACCGGTCGCCACCCATGTCACCGCCTACGCGGTGCGCATATTGCGGGCCACGCACCCCTCGAACCCTGAGACGGCTGGCCTCGTGAAGCGCTACGTCCGCTACGGTGGCTCGCCACGGGCGCTTCAGGCAATGATTCTCGCGGGCAAGATTATGGCGTTGCTGGACGGGCGCTACAATGTGGCCTTCCGCGACATTCGTACCGCCGCCTTACCGGCCCTGCGGCACCGGCTCATCTTGAACTTTGACGGCGAAGCGGAAGGCATCTCCCCGGACGCAATCGTGGCGGGAGTGCTGGAGGAAACGCCCGAGGAGCCGAAGTAGCCTTATGCTCCTGATCCCTGTCTCCACGCTGTGGTGCCCGGTCGCCTGCGGTGCGGCCGCTCTGGAAGCGCGCTAGCCGGTGGGCGTGATGGGGATACTACAACCGCTCGCGTTGTTGGCGCTGCCTCTCATGGGGTTCATTGTCGCGCTGTACCTCCTGCGGTTCCGGCGGCCCAGCGCACCCGTCGGCAGCCTGCACCTGTGGGACAACCTCACTCGCGACCGGGAAGCCAACTCACTGTGGCAGCGCCTGCAACTTACGGGTCTGTTGCTGCTCCAATTGCTGGTGATGCTGGCCCTCATCCTTGCCCTTGCACGTCCGTGGGTGCCTTCGGGGAGCGCCGCCGGGCGGAACTCCATCATCATAATAGACACCTCGGCCAGTATGGGCGCTATGGATGGCGACCGGACCGTGCGGAAGAGCAGGCTCGAAGCCGCACTTGAGAAGGCGCGAAGCATAGTGGATGACCTGCCGCAGGGGGCCACGGCCGCCATCATCACCTCCGACGAACACGCCGCGGTCCGGGTGCCACCTACTGAAGACAAATCGCGTTTGCGGGACGGTCTATCCGGGTTAGCGCCTCAACCCACCGGCACCAACATGACTGAGGCAATGCAGCTAGCTTCGGTGCTGGCACAGAAGCAATCGAACGCGGTGATCTGGGTGCTTTCAGACGGTGTGTTCCCCGCGACGGGCGGAAACGGCGAACGGGTGGAGGCACAAGTTCGTTTCTTCCCGGTGGGGAACGCGGCGGCGAACCAGGCTATCACCGCTATCTCGGTAGACCAGCGCGGGGGTAGCCTCGGGCTGTTCGTGCAGATCACCAATGCTGACAGTCTGACCGTGACGCGCAGGCTGGACGTGCTGGTGGATGATGCACCCTGGAACGCACGTACGGTCTCTCTGGGACCCCTTGAGACGCAGGAACTGATCGTAGATGATTTACCGATCGACGGCCGCGTGGTAGCGGCGCACCTTGCGGGCCTGGACGAGCTTGAGATCGATGACACCGCCTGGACGGTGAACAGGGGCAGCGTGCCTGCTAACGTGCTGATGGTGACAGATGGCAACAAGTTCCTGGAACTGGCCCTCGCATTGCTGCCGAACGTCACTCTCTACAAGGTGGCACCCGCCGAGTACGACCCGGTTGCTACCCTGGACGGCGTGCCCTTTGACCTGACCGTACTGGATGCGGGCGTGGTCTCTACAACCCTGTCCGGCTTGCCCGCCGGTAATTTGCTCATCTTCGAACCGCGCGCTTCGACCTCCATCTTCACCATCCG